>PWUO01000072.1 GCA_003562555.1 Dehalococcoidia bacterium | reverse complement strand
GGGTGGGACTCGGGCACGCGACGATGGATTGATGGCAGTGAAATCCTGACCTCAGGCGGATAGTGACCCGGAAGTGAACTCACGCCACGCCTGTTGCACGGCTGTGCCGGAAACGACTCCCTCGCGCAGCACTTCGATGGTTCCTCCGGTAACCTTCACCACGGTCGAGGGCGTCTTCTGCTGTGCGTCGCCCGCGTCGAGGATGTAGTCGACTCTATCCCCGAGTTGCTGCCGCACCTGCTTGGCATTGATTGCCGGCGGCATCCCGGAGCGATTGGCACTGGTGCCCGTAATTGGACCACCGAAACGGTCGATGAGGCGCAGGCAGAATGGATCGTCGGGCACGCGGACGGCGACAAATCCGTCCTGAACCACCTGCGCGTTAAGAGGCAGCTTCGTGGGAAGAACTAGTGTCAGGCCGCCGGGCCACGAAAGTTCCGCTAGGTGCAGTGCCAGTGGTTCTGGTTTGTCAACAACTTCCGTGATATGCGTGATGTCGCTTATGAGCACGGGAAGCGGCGAATCCTTCGGTCGCCCCTTGATCTCGTACACACGGTCCACAGCCTGAGGGTTGTGTATATCGGCTCCGAGGCCGTAGACAGTGTCCGTGGGAAAGGCGACCACACCCCCTTGGGACAGCACACGCGCCGCATCACCTATCTGCCGGTCGTAGCTTCCGGCAGTGAGCATCCGTATCCATGAGCAGCAATACATCCTGTCTTTGAGTGTAGCAGATGCTCGGCGCTATCCGAAGCGCGCGGTGTTCGGCGGGAAAAGTGTGTGGTAACATGATAAATGAAGGCGCCGGGGGATACGTCGACGCGCACTTCTGTTGTGAGCTGCCCCGGCGGTTCTGCACCAGTCATTCCTGGCGGCCTTGTGTATGAATGAGGCGATCGAGCGCGCAGCGGACATACTGGTCAGCCGGCGCTACGTGGTCTGCCTGACTGGTGCCGGCATGTCTGTGGAGAGCGGCATTCGCCCGTTCAGGGGCCCTGGTGGGATCTGGACGGAACATGGTGAGCCTCCGCTGGATGATTACGGCAGGTTTGTAGATGATCCGGCTGGTTACTGGCGGAATCTGATCGAGCCGTCCGGCCTCTACCGCGATCTCTACCTTGCGCTGCAGGCCGCCAGACCGCATCAAGGGCATCTCGCTCTGGCGGATCTGGAGCGACGCGGCGTCGTCAGGCATGTCATCACTCAGAACATCGATGATCTGCACCGCCAGGCGGGCAACGTAAACGTTGCTGAGATTCACGGTAACTACACGTTGTGCCGATGCGTTGTATGTGGGACCAGGATCGGTAGGCAGGATGTCGACACATCGTCGCTGCCTCCTCGTTGCGCTGAGTGCTTTGGAGTGATGAAGAGCGACGTGGTGGTGTTCGGCGAGCCTATCCCGCAAGATGTGGGCAGCATATGTGCTGAGCAGACAGATATGGCTGACTGTATGATTCTGGTGGGCACTTCGGCATATGTGTACCCTGCTGCAGGATTCCCACGACGCGTGAAGGAGCAGAGCGGCGTGCTTATTGAGATCGGACCGCATCTCACCGACATCAGTGGCATGTGTGATCATGTGGTGCGCGGTACCGCTGCGGAGGCATTACCGCTGCTGAATGATGCGGTGGCATCCCGTTTGGATCGCCGCGAATGACAACGGAGGGACTGGTGACGCATGGCTCATAGAATAGAAGTCGCAGTGAAAGAGGGCCTCGTGGATCCCCGCGAACAGGATGTACTCTCTGGAGTGCGCGATCTTGGCATTACTGGCATAGAGAGAGTCCATGTCACTGATGTGTACTGGCTCGATGCGTCTCTGTCGGACGACGAACTTCGTGCGGCAGGCAGGGGACTCCTCTCTGATCCTGTGGCGCAGGAGTGCGGATACGATGGTCAACATGTACGCGGAACGGAGCCCCATTTGTGTGCTGTTGAAGTGGCATACAATCGTGGAGTCAGCGATCCTCTCGAATACACGATCCTCAAAGGATTGAAGGACGTGGGTGTGGAGGATGTTGCGAGGGCGCGAAGCGGGGTGCGCTACGTGTTGCAGGGGGCCTGCAGCACCGGCGATATCGAGACTATCACCAACCGTATCCTGCTGAATCCCCTGGTACAACACGTTGTGCAGCCGGGGGAGGATGTGTTTCCCGAAGAACCGGTTTACGAGTTCAAGCTTCGACATGTGTCGTTGCTCAACCTCAGCAGGGCGGAAAAGGAGCGAATCGCGTCGTCGTTCGGATTCTCTGTGCAGGAGTTGGACGCGATCACCCGACACTTCAAGTCTCTGGGGCGGGAACCCACTGATGTGGAGCTTGAGACACTGGCACAGACGTGGTCCGAGCATTGCGTCCATAAGACGTTCAAGGCGAAGATCGACTGTGAGGGTGAGTACATCGATAATCTGCTGCGGAGCACCATCATGCAGGCGACACGGGCACTTAACAAAGAGTGGTGCCTGTCCGTGTTCGAGGACAATGCAGGTGTGATTGATTTCGATGGTGAGAATGCCGTGTGTTTCAAAGCTGAGACCCATAATCACCCGTCGGCGGTGGAACCCTACGGCGGTGCGGCGACCGGATTGGGTGGTGTGGTACGTGACGTCCTCGGCACTGGACTCGGTGCGAGGCCAATACTGAATACCGACGTATTCTGTTTCGCGCCGCCAGACATGTCATACGATGATCTTCCGCCAGGCGTACTGCATCCAAGGCGGGTGTTCAAAGGCGTGAGGGCAGGCGTTGCTGATTATGGCAACCGATTGGGCATCCCGACGGTGAACGGAACGTTGCGATTCGATCCTCGGTATGTGGGCAATCCTCTGGTGTTCTGTGGCACTGCCGGAATCATGCCCAAGTGGGCGGCACGTATCGGCAGGCAACAACCCGGCGACATGGTGGTTCTCATGGGCGGACGTACGGGACGGGACGGAATCCACGGAGTCACATTCGCGTCCGAAAAGCTGGATGATTCCTCTGCCGATATCTCAAGAAGTGCCGTGCAGATCGGTAACCCGATCGTCGAGAAGCGGGTGATAGATGCGCTCATGCAGGCGCGCGATCGGCGTCTCTACCGGCGTATCACTGACTGCGGTGGCGGCGGGCTTTCGTCCGCGGTCGGTGAGATGGGTGAGAAGACGGGAGTACGCGTCTATCTTGACCGGGTACCGTTGAAGTACGCAGGCCTTTCCTACGATGAGATATGGATATCAGAGTCGCAGGAACGCATGATTGTCGCCGTCCCCCCGGGAAACGTTGAAGATCTCATGGAGATCTGTGCGGCAGAGGGTGTGGAGGCGACGGTGATTGGCGAGTTCACGGAGTCACGGCATCTTGAGCTGCTGTACAACGACGTCCTCGTAGGCGATCTGGAGATGGAGTTCCTGCACAACGGTAGGCCGCAACTCGAACTCGTCGCCCGGAGGCCTTCGTGTCAGTGGTCTGGGGATGACCCCAGCCCGGCGAAATCGTATGCGGATGCCCTTCTCGGAGTGCTTTCGTCTTTGAACGTCTGCAGTAAGGAATGGGTGATTCGACAGTACGATCATGAAGTGCAGGGAGGCAGTGTCCTGAAGCCGCTTGTGGGCCGCGATGCCGATGGGCCGGGGGACGCAGCCGTTGTCAGGCCGTTACTGGATTCCGACCGTGGACTGGCTGTATCGAACGGTATTAACACACGCTACGGAGACGTCGATGCCTACTGGATGGCTGCCTCAGCTATCGACGAGGCAATTCGCCAGTTGGTGGCGGTGGGAGTGGGCCTCGACAGAGTGGCACTGCTGGATAATTTCTGCTGGGGTCAGGGAGCTGAGCCTGAGAGCTTGTGGGCGCTTGTTCAGGCATGCAAGGCATGTCAGGACATGTCGCTTGCCTTTGGCACTCCGTTCATCTCCGGAAAGGACAGCCTGAACAACTTCAGTGTGTTCCAGGGGAAGACTATTGCGATTCCACACACGCTGCTCATCTCGGCTATTGCCGTAGTTCCCGACGTGCATCGCGTCATCTCCATGGATCTGAAGACGCCGGGCAACCTGCTCTACGTCGTCGGCGACACGTATGCTGAGCTGGCGGGGTCCGAGTACTGCGCCTGGCTGCAGGGTAGTGGCCGAAAGGTGCCCGAGGTGCGCATTGATAAGGCGCGTGCAACCATGGAGGCACTGTCTTCTGCAATCGGTGATGGGCTTGTGGTTGCCTGTCACGATATGAGCGAGGGTGGATTGGCGGTTGCCGTAAGTGAAATGGCGTTCGCAGGCGGACTGGGCGCCTCCGTGAATCTCGCAGCTGCACCTCTTGGAGAATCGATCAGCAGGGATGACATCGTGCTGTTCTCTGAATCCAACAGCCGTTTCGTTGCTGAGGTGCCGTTAGCGTGCGCGACGGATTTCGAACGTCGGTTGCAAGGTGTTCCGCTTGGACATGTTGGCACGGTTATTGAAGACGGCGAGGTACATATTCAGGGGCTCGATGGCTCGCTGATACTGTCCGTACCAATTGATGAACTGAAGACGGCGTGGAAGAAACCTCTCGACTGGTAGGTGATATGAACAGTCCACGAGCACTCATCATCAGAGCGCCCGGTACGAATTGCGATGCGGAGGCGGCGTACGCTTTCGAGATTGCAGGTGCGCGTCCTTCCCTGGTGCACATCAATCGAATCATCTCTGGCGAGGTGCCGTTGCGAGAGTATTCGATCTTCATGATTCCCGGTGGGTTCAGCTACGGCGACGATCTTGGGGCGGGTAAGGTGATGGCGAATGAGCTTGAGCGGCGTCTCCATGATCAGCTCGCAGAGTTCGTTCAACGGGGTGGCGTGGTGCTGGGAGTGTGTAATGGTTTTCAGGTGCTGGTCAGGGCGGGGCTTCTGCCCGTTCCGTTTGGCGGACAACGGGTCAGTCTGCTCCCCAATGCGTCTGGCCGATTTGAGTGTCGGTGGGTACATCTGAAGAGCGCGCCGGGGAACCCGTGCATCTTCACTCAGGGCATCGACGTGCTGGATCTGGCGGTTGCCCACGGAGAGGGACGCTTGCACGTGCCGGAGCATGTGGTGCCGGACGTCGTTCCCGTGTTGTATTACGCAGCCTCAGATGGAGGTGACGCGAGGTATCCTGAGGATCCGAACGGCTCCTTCCGGCACATCGCGGGTGTGTGTGATACATCGGGGAGAGTGCTTGGACTGATGCCACACCCGGAGCGATTCGTACGCGCTTCCCACCACCCGCGCTGGACTGCAATGGATGACAGGTCCGGAGCGGGCGATGGACTGGCCTTCTTCACCAACGCGGTGAGTTACGTGCGACGTGTGTGACAATAGGTTGGTCACGTGTCAGATCTGGTCGATGTCGATCAGGCGTTCGTAGTCGATGAGGCCGCTCTCGGCCGAATTATCTACCTGGATGCCGGCTTCGGCTGCTGCTGCAATCGGGTTCAGGCCGCCGAGCAGAATCATGCCTACGCGGTTCATGCCAACCTCGATCTGGCAGATTGGTTCGCTCGTGTTGCCGAGCAGATAGACCGCAGAGATGCCGGCAGCCGTGAGTTCCTGAACGCGCTTCTCCACGACGCCACGAGATGGCGCCAGAATCTCCCTGAAATTGGCAAGAATTCGTCCCGTGCCTGAGGTAGCCGCGTCCCTGACGGACGTCATGCCGGCCCGGATATACTGCTCCGATGGGTCCAGCGACGTGCCATCATATCGAATGATGGCAACGAACCGGCGTGGTTTGCCCGTTTTTACTTCAAGGACGCCGCCGAACCGTGACTCAATTGGTATCGATGACTTCAGCAGCACGCCGTTGACGACGACACCGCACACGGTAGCGAGACCAATCTTGCCCGTGGGGACGACACGGTTGCCGATCTTCTCTCCTTCATGCGCAAGTGCCACCAGACGGCTGGCGCACAGGCCGCTGTCGAACACGGTTCGCATCTCACGAAGCGCGTCGGAGAAATCACCTGCCCTGAAGAGAGAAGTATTGATGGGGACAAGCCCCGTCTTTCGGGCCGGATCGAATGTCGTCTGAAAAGCGAGGAGTTGCAGCTTCTCGATGATGAAGCCAACCTGTTCAGGTGCGAGTGCGTAGCGCAGTTCGTCGAGACCCTCTTCAGTGATGATCCGGCCGTCCCGGCCCATCGGTTCTGTGTATCCTCGCTCATCCGTCATGCGCAGGTGGTACCGTACTGCCCGTTCGCTCAATAGGACGCCATGCCGCCCCAACTCGCGCGAGATGGCGATGGATCCCAGTGGCTGCATGGATTCCGAAAGCACTTTGAGAATCGCGAGGGTCTTCCGTTCCGTATCCCTGTCCAGCGTCTGCATTAGTGCGTTTCCTTCTTGCGGCACATCTGTATCGTCACCCGGGTGCTGTGTAGTGCAGTATACCCTGTCAGGTGCCTGTATGTGAGGTATTCCGACCCGATGCCGTCACCATGTGCAGGAAGAACTGATGGAGCCGCAGGTCTGGAATGAACTCCGGATGGAAGGTCGTCGCGAGTACGTGCTGCTGGCGACATGCCACGGGAGAGCCACTTCGCAGAGCGCACAGTACTCGAACGTCCGGCCCGGCGGCGTCGATAACCGGTGCTCGAATGAAGACTCCTCGAAAGGCAGGCCCTTCGATGCCCTCTATTGACAGGTCCTCCTCGAAGCTCTCGGTCTGTCTGCCGAAGGCATTTCGAGCAACCGTGATGTCCAGCACCCCGAGCGTTGTCATGTCGTGGGTGGTGACTCCGCGCGCGAGAATGATAACCCCTGCACAGGTAGCGAGTGTGGGAAGGCCGCTGCTGATCGCCTCGCGCAACGGCTCACGCAGTTGCGATGTGTCCAGCAGGTTGAGGAAGGTTGTCGACTCTCCTCCTGGCAGGATGATTCCTTCGATGCCCTCCAGGTCTTGCGGGAGGCGAATCTCGCGAACAGTGGCACCGAGGCGCCTCAATGATGCGCTGTGCTCCGAGAACGATCCCTGGAGACTGAGTACGCCTATGACAGGAGAAGACACAGTCATTGTGTCGCCTCAAGTGCGAACTTGCCCAGCGCCATTTGAACCGGAACCGGGTAGTTGCCCGTGAAACATGCGTCGCACACCGTGTTGGCGGGACGTTCCACCGCCTCCAGAAGGCCCTCCATGCTCATGTAGCCGAGTGAATCCGCTTGCACGTGCTCACGGATTGCGGCGACAGATTTGTGTGTCGCGATGAGTTCTGCCTCGGTGGCCATATCGACACCGAGAAAGCAGGGGTGCATGACGGGGGGGGCACAGATCCGGAGGTGGACTTCACGTGCTCCGGCGGCCCGCAGAAGACCGACCACATGTGGTGTAGTGGTACCTCTCACAATGCTGTCATCCAGTACCACGAGGCGCTTGCCCGCGATGGTGCTGGCAAGCGGGTTGAACTTGAGCTGGACTCCCATATCCCTCAGGTGCTGATCGGGAGATATGAATGTGCGCCCGATGTAGCGATTCTTCAGCAGTCCCTCACAATAGGGAATACCTGACGCCTCGGCGAAGCCGATTGCTGCGGGAATCGCCGAGTCCGGAACGCCAAGCACCAGGTCCGCATCGACCGGGTATTCGTGCCAGAGACGGGCACCCATTCGTTGCCGCGCGGCGTACACCAGTCGGTCCTCAACGATACTGTCCGGACGAGCGAGATAGACGTACTCGAACACGCAGAACGCCTGCCTCTGACCGTCACGGATAGTGGTCCTGCGCGTTCCGTCGGTAGAGAACGATACCAGTTCTCCTGGATCCAGATCGCGTTCGAATTGTGCGCCTACATGGTCCAGGGCACAGGACTCGGACGCTACCACCGGACTTGAGCCAATGCTACCGAGACAGAGTGGTCTCACGCCGTGCGGGTCGCGCACTGCCATGAGCGTGTCTCGGGTCAGAAGGGTCAGAGAATAGGCGCCGATCAGTCGTCGGGTGGCGGTGCTGACGCGCTCGACCCAGTCACGACCTGGCGACGCCAGGATGAGATTGGCGATTACCTCCGAATCCGTGGTTGCATGGAATCTGAAGCCTTTCTCCTCAAGGTCATGGCGCAGTTCGGCCGCATTGACGATGTTTCCGTTATGTGCGAGCGCGATCTCTCCCTGAGGGCCGGATACGACGATAGGCTGCGCGTTGACGATACCACTGGATCCGGTGGTTGAGTAGCGGTTGTGGCCGATGCCTGAGAATCCGGGCAGACGGGACAGCGCCTCCTCGTCGAATACCTGCGAGACCAGTCCGCTCCCCGCATGACGGCGCAGCTCCCGGCCGTTCGAAACGACGATGCCGCTGCTTTCCTGTCCTCGATGCTGGAGGGCAAACAGGGCGAAGAAAATGAGGCGGGCTACATCCTCCGGCGGGGCGAACGTGCCGAATACGGCACACTTGTCACGTATCATGCCTGAGGCAACCTTAGCGCTCTCTGCAATGACGGCCAATCGTACGTGCCTTCTATACGTGTCGCTGCATAAGCTCAACGAATTCCTGGAAAAGATAGGAACTGTCCTGTGGGCCTGGACTCCCCTCCGCGTGATACTGGATGGAGATGAGCGGGTAGTCGCGGTGAGTCAGCCCCTCAACGGTGCCATCATTCAGATTTACATGGCTGACCTCAAGTCCCGCGGGCAGTGAGGTGTCGTCCACCGAGTACCCATGATTCTGGGTGGTGATGTATACCCGTCCATTGGCGACGTCCCGCACGGGATGGTTTCCTCCGTGATGTCCGAACTTCAGCTTGAACGTCTTCGCTCCCAGGGCTCGTGCGATGACCTGGTGCCCGAGGCATATGCCCATGATCGGCACGCTGCCCAGCAAGTCGCGCATCACGTTTTCGAGGTCAGTGAGGTGCACGGGGTCACCGGGTCCAGGCGAAATAAGGACGCCATCTGGTGACAGTGCACGTATGCGCTCGGCAGTCGTTGACACGGGGACCACAGTGACGTGGCACCCGGCTGCGGTGAGATAGCTGATGATGCTCTGTTTCACGCCGCAGTCGACCAGCACGACCTGCAATGGCTTGTCGGTCGAGCTTGTGCAGGGTACCGTCCACTCGTCGCGCGTACTGGCTTTGTGTGCGAGCGCCTCCTCTCCGTACGCGGGAGCGGTGCGAAGCTCACGCAGCGCCTCTTCAGGAGTTAACTCTGACGTCAGGACGCCCATCATCACACCCGCCGACCGAAGCCTGCGGGTCAGTGCCCGCGTGTCGAGGCCCGCAATGCCAGGAATGCCGTTACGGCAGAGGTAGGAGTCAAGCGTTTCGGTCGACTCGAAGTGGCTTGGCGTCTTACAGTGCTCTCGTACCACGAGGCCGCGCGCCTGGACATAAGGAGACTGATCATCGACCTGGTTTATGCCGTAGTTACCCACCAGCGGGTAGGTAAGAACCAGCAACTGTCCTGCAAATGATGGGTCTGTCAGCATCTCCTGGTAGCCAGCCATGCTCGTATCGAATACCACTTCGCCGTACGTCGTGGAACGGGCTCCAAATGCCTCACCTTCGAAGGTGGTGCCATCCTCCAGTATCAGGTATGCCTTGTCAGCCATTTCTAACTCCTCATCGTGGTCGCACGAGCCCGGGGCTACCCGTAGAACCTGTTGGTGATTGGAAGGCGGCGGTCGCGGCCAAACGCCCTCGCAGTGATCTTGATTCCAGGTGGCGCCTGGCGGCGCTTGTACTCGCTCCGATCCACCAATCGGGCGGTTCTCTCGACGATCTCGGCAGGATGTCCCAGTGCGATGATCTGCGCGACGCTTCGATCATCCTCGACGTAAAGCTTGAGGATCGGGTCAAGCACCTCATATGGTGGCAGACTGTCGCTGTCCTTCTGATTCGCCCTCAGCTCAGCGGAGGGAGGCCTGGAGATCACCGTCTGGGGAATTACTGCGCTCGTACCCAGCGCATTGCGGTGTTTCGCCAGTTCGTATACCAGCGTCTTGGGTACATCCTTCAGTACCGCGAAGCCTCCTGCCATGTCTCCGTACAGGGTCGTGTAGCCTGTGGCCATTTCGCTCTTGTTGCCGGTGGTCAGTACCAGCCAGCGGAACTTGTTGGAGAAGGACATGAGTATCGTTCCTCGAATGCGAGCCTGAAGGTTCTCCTCGGTTGAGTCCGCGCTTCTACCATCAAAGGCGTCCGATAGCATATCGAGGAACGCAGTATAGGCTGGCTCCACCGGTATGGTAATGAGGCGTATCCCCAGATTGTCCGCAAGCGCCTGTGCGTCTGAACTGCTCTGCTCTGCGGTGAACCTCGACGGCATGCAGACAGACACGACGTTAGCGGTCCCCAGCGCATCGCAGGCAATGCAGGCGACAAGTGATGAGTCGATTCCACCGGATAGCCCGATGACCACCTGCTGGAATCCATTCTTGCGTACGTAGTCCGCGGTGCCGAGCACCAGTGCGCGATAAACCTCCTCACAGGTGTCTATCGGCTGAATTGCGTACGTCTCCAGTGGTGGCTTCTCCTCGCCAAGGGTGGTTGGCAGAAGGGGTATCTCCGTGCGTTCGAGCTCCTGTTCGACGACGAAGGTCTCGGTCTTGCGCCACCTGGGGTCGTGCAGACGTGCCCGAAACACTGATTCTACCTGGACGTCGGCGAAGACGAGGTCTTCCTCAAACGGACGTGCAGCCACGAGAACGGCGCCCTGTTCATCCACTATCATGCTATCGCCATCGAAGACGAGTTCGTCCTGACCTCCCACAAGGTTGCACATAGCGAATACGGAGACGTTATCCCGAGCACGGGTGGCAAGCATCTGGCGGCGACTGTCACCCTTTCCGCGATGATAGGGAGACGCGCTCAGGTTGAGGACGATCTCCGCTCCGTGGGCGGCCTGCACACTTGCCGGGCCTCCCTCGTGCCAGATGTCTTCACAGATGGTTACGCCTATACCGATGCCCCCGAAATCAAACACCGGACATCTGTGCCCTGCGCGAAAGTACCGGTTCTCATCGAAGACGCCGTAGTTGGGAAGGAAGATCTTGTGGTAGATACCGGCGATGTGTCCTTCGTGGAGCATGGCAGCTGCGTTGTACACGTCGGAGTCACTGTCCACGAATCCTACAACCACAAGCGGGCCGTGGGTGTGCGCGGCGATGCGATGCAGACAGCACTGATTCTCCCGTATGAAACGGGGACGAAGCAACAGATCTTCCGGGGGATAGCCCGATATGGCCAGTTCCGGAAACACGATGACGTCGGCCGATTTCTCGGCTGCCCTGTCTATGTATTCGATGATACGTGAGGTGTTGCCCTCGAGGTCTCCCACTGTACTATTGATCTGGGCGAGGGCAATGCGAACCGAGAGTGCTTGCTGTCGGGTCGGGTCCATGATTCGCTGCATCAGGTCAGTCTCGCTCGTGGCAACTCACGTGCATCAGCCGTTCTATTGTAGCAGGTTCGTGGTTCTCCAGTAGATGCAGTAACAGGTTCGTATGACAGACGCACGTTGCGACGTGAATCGGTGGCTGATATAGTTTTTTCGGTTTCGTCTCCTGCATTGGGATGTGGGGTGCGTCATACGCTGGTTGGGAACTCCATGCGCCCGTCGGTTGTGTGTCCGCAGGCAAACTCTGCAGTCGCGGACCGGACTACCGGGTCCACTCGGGCGAGGCATATGGAGATCGCACGGGATTCAGCCGTGGTGTACCGGAGGAGCAGGACGCGCAGATTCGGCTTCAGTTCGCATAACACAAGGAGCGTCGTAACGTGGAGAGCATCAATCCGTTCGAGATAGTGAAGCAGCAGATCGACAAGTGTGCGGAGATCATGCAACTTGATCCCAGTGTGACGGCTGTCTTGAAGTCGCCTGTACGTGAGCTGCATGTGTCTCTGCCGGTGCGTATGGATGATGGCACCGTCAAGGTGTTCCAGGGATTCAGAGTGCAGTACAACGATGCGCGGGGCATCACCAAGGGTGGTATACGATTCCATCCCGAGGAGACCATTGATACCGTACGTGCTCTCGCCGCATGGATGGTCTGGAAGTGCGCACTGGTTGATCTGCCTCTTGGTGGTGCCAAGGGTGGTGTCATCTGTAATCCCAAGGAGATGTCCGCGAGTGAACTGGAACGGTTGAGTAGAGCTTACGTACGCAGCGTATACCC
>PWUO01000060.1 GCA_003562555.1 Dehalococcoidia bacterium | reverse complement strand
TGAGGCACTGGTCGGCGCGTCTCGGGATCCGTCAATCCACGGGTACGGGAAGTTCGGCGGGCATCCGGCGCTGAAGCAGCGGATCATCGAATACTATCGCACACGATACAACGTATCGATCGGTCCGGATGAGCTCATCGTCGTGAGAGGGATCCGGTCGATGATATTCACGATCGCGGCGTTGTTTGCAGGCACGGACGACTACGTACTTCTGCCGAGCATATCCTACCCCTCGTATTACCTGGCGGCGGATCTTGCCGGTGCCCGAACCTGTCTCATCGATGTGGACGAGAGTAGCGGCTACATGCCCGACGTCTCGACTATTCCTGAAGACATTTTGCGGAAGACGGCGGTACTGTTCCTGAACTATCCCAATAACCCCACCGGCGCAGCAGTCCCGAAGCCCATTCTGCAGCAGGCCGTGAACTGTGCAAAGGAATACGGGTTTCTGATATGCTACGACAACGCGTACAATGAGATCGTCTTCGACGGCAGAGAGCCGCTCAGCATTCTGGAGGCGGACGGCGCAAGGGATACGGGTATAGAGATGTTCTCACTATCGAAGCTGGCTTCGCTGGCCGGCTGGCGAATCGCCTTCTGCGCGGGCGGTTCCGGGATCATCGAGCAGGTTCATCAGCTCCAGTCGCTGACGGACACCGCACCCTATGACGGGTTTCAGCTCGCCGCCGCCAGTGCACTTGAAGAGGCAACGACAGGCCTCAGAGGGGAGGCGATAGCTCGACACTATCAAGAGCGCAGAGATAAGCTGGCGCACGTGCTCGGCCGCGCCGGCATCTCGTACTACCTGCCCCAGGGAGGTATGTACCTCTGGGCGAAGTCACCAGATGGCGACGGGATGGAGTTCACGAGATTCCTGTTTGACACCAAACGGGTCCTCGTAACTCCGGGATGCTACTATGGGGACTCCGGGGCAGGCCATGTTCGGTTCTCACTTGCAGCGCCCCAGGAAGTGTTTGACGAGGCTCTGCTGAGGCTGGGTACGCTGTGATGTTCAGGAATAGTCGCGACGGACGTGTCGGCCATCGTACGGCACTCGCTGTTCAGGGGAAGCATACACACGTATCCGCCGTGTTCTATCCTGCCGCGTGTCGTTGGTTTTCCACATCCAGCGCGCGACAAGGTTTCGGGGTGAGTCGTTGGCCATGAGCACAGTACCCTTTCAAACCGGAGCAAACGCGACTCTGCAGAACCGCATAAACATCTCGATGGTATTCAACTACCTGCGCGTGCAGGGTCGTTCGTACCGAGCTCAGATTGCCCGTGAGTTAGCGCTCAGTGCTCCGGCGGTTTCTCGCGCCGTCGACCACCTGATCGAGAAGGGGCTGGTCTTCGAAAAGGGGACGGTTCAGGGCGTCGTAGGAAAGAAGGCCGCCGGGCTGGAGATCAACGGCACGAAGGGTTGTGTTATCGCGATCGACGCCTTCAAGGAGAACCTCAAGATCGCCGCGGTCGATTTTGCCGGTCGCACCCTCATCAGATCACGGGGGCAGCGGTTTGCCGAAAGCAAGGATGTCGCCGGCGATCTCGTCGGTGACATAGATCGGTTCCTCGCATACGCTGACTTCCTGAGCACCAGAAACGAGATGGATCCGCTCCCTCCCGTGACGGCCATATCCATCGGGCTTCCAGCCGCCGTTGACAACGAGACCGGCGCGGTGCGAGGTGCCTATCTGTACCACTCTCTTGAGGGGCTAGACTTGTGCCCCATCCTTTCGGAGCGTTTCGGGTTCGAGGTCCACATAGAGAACGACGTGAAACTCGCGGCCCTCGCCGAGAACAGAGTGGGAGAAGGAACTCGCCACCGGAACTTGGTCTACCTGGATGTCAGCGATGGCATCGCAGCCGGCATCATCGTGGACAACCACATATTGCGGGGATCACACGGTTTTGCCGGGGAAATCGGATACATGCTGCGGTCGACCAGCAGCCTTGAGTACACGCCAATAACGAAGGGCTACCTGGAGGAGCACGCCTCGGTTGAAGCGATTCGGTCCCAGGCGATCCGTGCGATCAAGCGCGGAGCGAAGACCATGCTTGAGGAGGAGTGTGGCGACAACCACTCCTCCATCACTGGAGAGGCAGTATTCCGGTCGGCGCTGAGAGGGGACCAGCTCGCGCGGGCTCTCGTGAAGCAAAGCGCCAATCTGCTGACGCTCGCGGTACTGAACACTGTCCTGGTCGTAAACCCGGAGGTGGTCGTGCTGGGAGGCGACATATACGATCTTCCCGGTATAGACGAGCTCATCCTGTCCCCCATGCGGGAGAAGCTCCCGACTCTGGTGCCGTTTGATCCACCCGATATCACGCTTTCGTCCCTCGGCTCTGACTCGTGTCTGATCGGCGCCGCGCTCCTGGGAATCGACAGTCACCTGAATGTTCAATATCCTTTCCATTTTGATTCACTGAATTTGCGGGCAGCCAATACGAGACAAGTGAGTTTCATGGACGAGTCGGGATTGGCTCGGATAGATCCAAGCGATGGGGGAATGACATGAGACAGCTGAGCAAGATCAACGCCGATTGGTGGGACTTCACCACTCTGGATCGCGAGCTGTTGGATGACGCAGCCGCTCTGACCCTGAGGGATATGGAACAGCTTGGCCGACCCGGGTTCACCGTCGCGTTCTACGACACTCTGGAGGAGTTCTGGTTGGCTGAGGCCATCGAGTACATCAATGCCTGGCGCCAGTCAACGGATTCGAGCCCTGCGGGTATCTGCGGTCCCATAGGCCCTGTTGAACAGCTTCCAGTAGTGGCTCGTCTCGTCAATGACCTGGAGCTGGATATTCGTGACGGCCATTTCTGGGGGATGGATGAATGGTTGGAGGACGGGCGCGACGTGGATGTCACGCACCCATTGAGTTTTGCCCGAGCAGACAAGGAGCTCTGTTTCGACCGCATCAGACCGGAGCTCCGGATACCGGAGGCGAATCTTCACTTCCCCTCGCTGAAGACGAGCGAACAGTTTGCTGCCAGCTTCGATCAGATTCGTTGTGTCGTTATGCAGGGTGGTCAGGGCGAGGTGAAACATTGGGCTTTCAATGATCCGCTGAAACGTGAAGGGAACTATGCGGAGGCACCTCCAGCTCCGGAGGAGTACCGGCAGCTGAAAACTCGCGTGGTAGAGCTGCATCCAATTACGTTGATGCAGAATGCCCGCACCTCCGGCGGCGGTCAGGTA
>PWUO01000160.1 GCA_003562555.1 Dehalococcoidia bacterium | reverse complement strand
GGGAGCGCTTGTAGGTGCGGCCCTTGGCGTGCTGTATGCACCCAGGCCTGGCAAGGAGACACGCGGCATCATCAAGACCAAGGTCGAGCACACTGCTGAAGAGGCACTGCAGGCTGCTGAATACGCGCGGGACCTCGCAGCAGAGCGTCTCGAGAGGGCGAGGGCGGCCGTAGCTGCGGCGAAGAAACGCGCAGGGGACGAGGAAGAGCAAGAGAGCGCAACGAGCTAGCCGCGTGCTTCGCAATAGAGACAGGGACCTACGGGCTTCACAGCCGGCGAGATAGCTAAGGCGTGAAGCCAGTACTGTCTTCATACGGGCTCATGGGAGACCTGACTTGAATTCGTTCCTCGTGCAATGCAGACAGCACTATAAGCCGGTCCTATTTGCACTGGCTGCGCTTGCAGTCCTGTGGCTCCTCTGGACCTTCAGCCGCGTATTGGTGCCGTTCCTGCTCGGTCTCCTGATCGCGTGGTTGCTTCAGCCTGCGATCAACTGGATCGAGGTCCGTTTGCCCGCTCTGGGCAGACACCAGCGAGCAAGGCACATAAGTGTTGTCGTAGGCATATATCTGGTCGCGGCAATCCTCATCGCCGCCGCTGTTTTCTACATTGTCAGTGTTCTGGGACGATCTCTGCTATCCCTCGTTGAGGAGGCTCCAGAACTGATACCGGCCGGTATAGCCGCAATCGAAGAGCGTATCCAATCGGTTCTTGCGGTTCTTCCGCCTGCCGCCCAGGAACAGGCAGCAGCGCTTATCTCACAGCTGGAAGACCGCGCGGGGGGAGCATTCATCGATTTCGTTACCGGGGGCATTTGGCGTGTCGGCGGCTTATCTGACATGCTGCTGGGGTTCGTCTCACTGCCGGTGTTTCTGTTCTACCTTCTGAAGGACTGGAACAAACTGAGAGACAGCATCGACCGGACGCTACCCCCCTGGGCGGCAACACATGTGCGAGACGTGTCCGGAATTATTCGCAATGTGACCGGGCGCTATATACGCGCCCAACTCCTGCTTGCTCTGATAGGTGGCATCCTCGTGTACATCATGCTCTCTGTGGCGGGCATTCAGTATGCAGTACCTCTAGCGATATTCGCCGCCATCGCCGAACTGGCGCCGATTATTGGTCCCTGGCTTCTGAGTATCCTGGGGATACTTGTGATTCTTGCTACAGATCCTCACATGGTCATCTGGATGGCACTTGGTTATGTGTTGATACGGATCCTTTCGAACAATGTGTTTGAGCCTCTGGTGCAGGGGCACCATATGCGAATTCATCCTGCACTAGTCATAGTGATTACCATACTGGCAGCATCGGTGGCAGGGTTGGTTGGCCTGGTGATTGCGCTGCCAGTGACTATGACCGTCGTTGAGATAGTCAAGTACGCGAGAATTCGGGCCCGCAGTGCCCGCACGGGCGAGGAAAGCGGTCCGACATAGCTACACGTTATCGCCCGGTAGGAAGGCCCAGGTCCAAGAGACTCTTCGTCTGACACCGCACCATCTTCGTCCCATTCTTCAGGAACTTGCCGGGTGATAAGGGCCAGGGTGACGACGCCGGCGGCACAAGGAACGCGCTGATTCTCGCCAGGTTACCAACCGACTGGCCGGAGAACTCCACTGTGGGAGCGACAGCCTCCGGAAGTTGCCCTTTCCATCCTGAAAGTACGGGGATAGAATTGAGGGCACCACACACTGAGTTCGCCTCACCTGCGGACTCAGTGTGTGACGGTGAAGCATCGGGTGACAGCTGACAAGCCCGACCCTGGAATCCCGGGGTTAAATCAAGTGTCCCCATAATCGCGAGGAGGGCTGTTATGAAGAGACCAACAAGGATCGGGATCACAATGGACGCCATTGACTCTGAGGGGAACTTCATCGCACCCGGGCCGGGGTTGAAGCTGCTGGATGAGATGCCGGAAGTCGACTACAACGTATTCCCCGAGATGCTTCGTGAGGTCTCGCCGCAGCAGATCGAGGGGTATGACATGGTCTGCAGTCTTACTCCGAGGTGGACGGCCGAGAGTCTGAAGGGTAACGACCAACTGCTCTCGGTGCACCGCTTCGGGGTGGGTTACGATATGATAGACGTGCCCGCGTTGACCGCTGCAGGAGTGGCTCTCTGCATCACCCGAGACGCAGTGCGCAGGCCGGTGGCTGCGGCAATCCTCGGACTCCTGCTGGCATTGAGCACACGGATGCCGCTCAAGGACCGGCTCATCCGGGAGGGCAGGTGGACCGAGAGGGCGAAGTATCACGGTACCGGGCTGGTGGGCAAGACACTTGGCGTCATCGGCGTGGGGAACATTGGCCACGAGGTGTTCAGGCTGGCGATGCCGCTCGACATGCGGCACCTCGGCTGTGATCCGTACATCAGTCAGGAAGATGTCTCGGACGTAAACGTCGATCTGGTGGATATGCACACCGTCCTGCGCGAGTCCGATATCCTGAGCGTCTGCTGTCCGCTGAACGAGGAGACGCACCACCTGATAGGTGAGGACGAGCTTCGTAGTATGAGGACGTCCAGCTACCTCATCAACATGGCGCGCGGCCCGATAGTCGATGAGCAGGCGTTGATCCGCGCCCTGTCCGAGGGTTGGATACAGGGAGCCGGCATCGATGTGTTTGAGGAGGAGCCCACGCCGGTAACCAACCCGCTGCTCAAGATGGACAACGTGATACTTGCCCCGCATTCGCTTGCGTGGCTCGACCAGATGTTTGACGGCCAGTGGGACAGTATCCTCGGACAGACAGGCGCGATACGACGCGGGGAAATGCCTGCCGGGCTGTTGAATACTGAGGTGTGGGACAGCCCGAGGTTCCGGGAGAAGCTGCGGCGGTTTCTTGCGGCCGTGGCCTGACGGGGATGGCCGGAACAGGAATCGTAGCGCTGACATCGGTCTAAGGTCCGGAAGACTGCAGCACCTGGAGTGAGGCTGGTTTCAGAAGGGGACGGGTTTGGCCGGCGAGTCAGTACTGAGGGCGACAGGATATGACGGCAACATGCTGATTTCGGAACAGTGCCGAGAGGAGATTAGATGAGCGTATACCTTGTATCGACCATGACCATTCACGATCGCGAGACGCTGCGGAAGTATACTGCACTTACTCCGCCGACGGTAAAACGGTACGGCGGACGCTTTCTCACTCGGGGGGATGAGGTGATCACTCTGGAGGGTGAACCGTTCACTGATCGTATGGTGATAATG
>PWUO01000014.1 GCA_003562555.1 Dehalococcoidia bacterium | reverse complement strand
CTGGACCCGACGCTTGTCGTACACGGCGCCCTCGATGGTGTCGGAACACTGGACCCAGGAGGCTACGTCGACCGCGAACCGTGGGTCACCCGCAGGTTGGTCCCAGCACGGAAGCCGTGATGATGGGCGGGTGCTCCAGTCGATGCACGCGCGCATAGCTGCCGCGGATCGTTTTCACAGGGGCAGGAACCGCGGTCGGCACGGCCTTGCAACGCCCGTCACGCTCTGGCCGTTGTGAACGCAGCAGCGTGTGTGGACCTGACGGCGGCTCCGCTGTCGAGGTCCTCGAGGGTGCTCCTGCTCTTGGTTGAGCGGGGCAGCCAACGGTTTCAGCGTTACACATCCGCTCGTTCGCCGGCAGAGATCTGGTAACGCAGCGCTTGGTCGTAGGGGCTGCGCTACTCGATCATCTACTGGGGCGACGCGGCGAACACGAACGGCGAAATATCTCAGGGAGGACGGGGTCTACATGGCGAAGCGGTAGGAGAGATCCTCGGCGTCGAAGGGGTCGCTGGTCCTGACCCGTGACAATGGGTACATGTCCTCAGTAACCACCTCCGGGATGAGGGCCGCGACCTTGCCGCCCTCCTCGCAGATGCCTAACCAGGCTTCAGCAAGCCGGTCCCAGAGCCAGGCTTGCTCGGCAGGGGATGGAGAATCCGCCAGAGCGGTTGCAATGTCAGCCGGACCAACTCGTCCATTCGCCAAGCCGGTCGCTATATCAGTGTTAGGGGTCGGCAGCTCATCTGCATCCAAGACGAGTGCCGTAGGCTCAACGATGAAGACGACAGTGATCTCCGTCTGGCCAGCATCCCAGTCGTCTGCTTCCAGTCTGACATCGAGAACTTGGCGCATTGCGCGCGCCTCATCTCCCTGTCCAGAGTGCTTGTTCTTGAATCGCTTGAGCAGGGGCGCAAGAGAGGCCTGGATATCATCATCCGTCGAAGGCTTGGACAGGAATCGTCCGGCGCCACGCCGGAAGATGCGGGCGGCCTCAGCACTCTCGCAGCCACGCACCGGGTTGAGTGGGAGAAGGGAATTCTTGTCGACAGCGGTTACCCACGCAAGGTCCGCGAACCATTCACCATCCTCGTAGTCAGGGACCCAGAGATAGCGAGGTCTTCGCCCGTTGCGGGCTGCCTCCGCCATGGCTTCGTCGGGCAGGCGCACCAGCGGCGCCACGTGAATGGTCGGAAGGTGCTCGCGGGTACGATGAATATTGCAGGTTCGAGAGATGATAGCTGCGTGACTGGCGTCGAGGTGGGGCAGCACGTCTTCAGCCGGCAGCACGTCCCCTTGAGACCAAGTCGTGAACGGTGATTCCGGCTCCCCGTCCCTCATCGATACCGCCCTTGTATCGGCTCGCTAACCAGACTCGCCGGCAGCCCATTCTTCGCCGACTCGCTCGCCAAAGGAACGCTCGGGGGCGCTTGTTACCTCAGCGAGACGAGACTGATACCAGGACGACTGACCGCCGGACGACAGTAGCAGTCTATTCCGCGTCGACTCTGTATCGTCCACTATCCTCATGTCCTCGACGTCGCGCTGAATCTCCGCGAGTCGCTCGACATGTACTGACGCAATCGTGCCGCCAGTCGCCCAATTGTGCACCGCACGACGGCTAACGCCAAAGAGTCGGGAGATTTGGCTCCAGGTAAGTCCCGAGACGTCGTGCAGGCGCTTAACGCGGTCAGCCGTCGCCTGCCCCCGTGAAACCTTCACGGCGCTCGCGTCCGGATCCGCAACTAGCGTCCTCCCATGAGAAGACCATCCGGAACCCAGCATCCCTATGAGTGGCGAATCGATTGGCAGCACTATGTGCGAGGTGGGTCTGCCAGTCAGCAGGGTCACGAATGCAATGGTCCTGGCCGGGCCACGCCAGCTTTGGATTTCCGGCATCCTCGTGGGAACGCTCGCAGTGTGACCGAGCACGGTGTAATCGTTTTCTTGGTGGACATCCGTCGCACTCATATCTCACCCCCATAATGCTTCAGGAAGTCATCAGTTACTGACCAACGAAAGACTTTGTAGGCTTGCTGGGCGTATTCTTCGGCTGTGGCCGCGATCGAGCTGGGTTCGAATCGTGTCATACTTTCGGAGTAGACATCTATATCGAGAACCCAGGAGCGGCCCGACGATGGCTTGATACCCGGATCGTGTGTGACATCTGGAGGCAGGAAGATCGACCGTGTAGAGACCACCACCTCATCTGTGCGGCGGAACTGCATCTCCCATAGAGAGCGATCGAGCACAACTCCTTGATCAAGTGGTACCGATGCGCCAGCCAAGAACTCGCTCCTGACGTACCTGTCTAGGGATCCAAGTACCTCTGGGTCATCGATGCGGTCCGTGTATCGAACCCCGAGACGGTCCAAGAGAGCGATGTCATTCGTTTCTAGGAACTCAGTCAGAACGTGACGTAAGCGCTCACAGAAGTCGCCTCTCGACACGTACTCGTACGTGGTCAGCGCTAGAAACCCCTCCGTGAAGGTGATGTGCCACTTAGCGTCTGCGTCATGAAGCCTCCAGAGCGTCGAGTCGATTCTCTGGGGAGAGCCGCCTCCGATGTCGAGTCGGAACTCCACAGAAGGCTCTTGTCTGAGGACGGGGTAGTCGTCTCGAAGGCGGTGCTTCAGTTGACGTGCGCGTGTCGGCTCCGCGACGTCTGGGTCATTCGCGAAGCGGATCTGCGCGAGTACCTGAACGAGGGGGGCCCTCGCGAGCGCGACCTCGTCTAGTCTCTCGGGTGAGAACGGGCCCACTAGGCGCACCTCAATCTAGTTCACAGTGTACTTCACACTATCGACTGGTACTACTAATACCTAAAGGGTCGTGCGAAGGCAACGGCCGGTCTGGCCGGCCAGGATCGCGAGGGGCCTCGAAGTGCCGTGGGTGCGCTCAGGGAAGCCCCTGCGCGTCGGACCACCTAGCACGGTCAGGTGTTTACGTCCGGCGCGAGTTGCCGTCGCTCAGGCTCCAGCGTCGTAGTTGTACCGCTGTTCCCACTCTGCGAACGCACTAGGTGGCTGGGCCCCAGCGATGCCCGCGGCTTCGTGCGCGTTTCCACAAGCCCGTGTGCCGCTCGCAACGGGGACTTCCGGGCGGATGCGCCGAGGTCGTTGCAGGTCATGCGGCGGGGGTGTGGGTCCAGCCGAGGAGTTGGTAGAGCTTGGCGGTGGGGACGAGCAGACGCCGGCCGATGCGGATGG
>PWUO01000145.1 GCA_003562555.1 Dehalococcoidia bacterium | reverse complement strand
CCAGGTGCCGTCCCGGATCTCAGCCTCGGCATCGAAGATCAGGCTCGCTATCGTCGACGTCGTTGCCGTACACCATCGGATCGGAACAGAGGCTCACCACAACGTCAACGGCGCCATTCGCTTTGACGAGATGACGCAGACCACGGGGCGGTCGTGTCGATCGACAGAGATTCCAGGAATCGCCGCAACCTCCAGCGATGACATCGACCCAGAACCGATCTGCACTTCCTCAATCGGCGTGAACGTCATCGGCTGAAGAATCCCTGGGGCCCTTCCGCCGCTTCTCTGGCGGTTTGGGCGTCCGTGCCCAAACAAGGTCAGCCACAGGAGGCAGGACGCCGACGTGGCTGCGCGACGGATCGCTGAGGTGATACTGACGGACTGCAGAATTGATCGCGGCACAACACGCCGATCGTGGTGAACAGGCGGTTCTCAATCGGCTGGCCGGAGCAGATCGAGTTCATCAACTGCCCCGATGCACCGGCGGTAGACCTTCAGCGCCGTCGGCACGGGCAAACGCAGCGATATTGGGCTGACCGAGGGCAAAGGGAGAACCTGGAGGGCAGCGCCGCGACGCAGGTCGATCGGGCCATTGCTAATCGCGACGACCGGAGGCGGGCTACGGTTCAGTTCGGAGAGGACTCATCCAGTCCGGGTGACACAAACTCGAGACTCCGGCAACTGAAGCAACAACGACAATCCAGCCGTATTGTCATCTGTGGCAGTCTCAGCCGCCGTTGGTCAGGTTCAGCGCCTCCGGTACGTTCCGCGTGGCAGGAATCAGCTACATGAAATCTTTGAACGCCATTTCGACGAGTTCTGCGAGCAGTACGAGTATCGATACGCACAGAAATACGGGCACCTCCGCTCGGATCGAACCCGTGGGGCGCCGATTCTGCACCTGCGGTGACTACCTGCAGGGTGTCGCGCGTATCCGGTGTACGAACCTGGGTTGCGGCAACGACTACTTCATGCCCTTCAGCTGTAAGGGCTTCTACCTATCAAACCAGCGATTCGTGTTCACAACGATGCCGAAGGCGCTTCGACCGTTTTTCACAGACGATCGTCGCTTGTTCTCTGCAGTATCGCGGATCATCTTCCGCTTGACCGGACTCGGGCGATAGCTCTTCTCCACCAGTTCCTCGCGGATGGCTTCGATGAACTCCCCCTCGCCTGCGGCCTCGATGTCGATGAATGTGACGCCGTCCACACCGGGTGCCCCATGATTGGCCTTCACCCGACGGTAGGCTTCCCTTAGCACGTACGGTAGACAGACCTTGTCGTACAACACGTAGAACCGATACCTCTCTTCCTCCTTTGCTTTTCGATATAGCTTCCTCTGCAAGGCGCGGACGCGCTCGTCGTCAGTCATCTCTGACTTCCGCCGGTTCCTTTTCAGGCTACTCTCATTCGCCAATCAGAACGCCCTCCCTTCTTCAGAAGCACCAGACACAGCGATGCCCCTTCGCTCGCCGCGCGTTGTGTTGTCGCGCAGGTCATCACTACTATGGGCACCTCCGACTTCCTCACCCCGAGCTGTAGTCCATCCGTGGCAGCCGGGTTTGCCAGACCCAAAGGGTGAGGATCTCTCATGTTCGTAGGTGTTCTTCATCACGCACGCCATCCCGTTGCACCCCGAGCGGCATCCGATGTGCTCCTGTCCGTTGCTTCCATCGGATTGTCAGGTTTCGCCCTCGTCGACGGGTTGACCACCGCTGTTCTTCGTAACGAGGCTTATAAGGGTTCACTATTCGTTACGGCTTACGTGACTGCTCACCATGGTACTTGATGCACGTCGTTACCTTCGTACACCCCATGGCGGCTTTCGGCCTGAACGGACAATTGGCCGCTTGGCTCTTTCATCCAATAGAACCTCCTACACTTCATGACATACCGGCGTGGAAGCAAATAGCATGGTCAACTGCCGAAGTCTCAGGTCGGTTGTGGTCTCCAGAATCTGCTCGAGGGACCGCGTGGGGAACACCGCAACGCAGACGATAACGGTGGTCTGCTATACCGCTTTCACTTCAACCCGCAGACCGAGATCCTTCTCGATCGTGTGCAACAGCGTAGAGAGGTTCTGCGTCGTTGGATTACCTCGACTGCTGAGCATTCGATGGAGCCCCTTCTCGTCGAAACCGGTCTGCTCAGATAGCGTCTTGAACGAAATATGAGCATGAACCAGATCGCGCAGTATGGAGAGCGTAGTTTCTCTATCACCTTCTACAAATGCGGAAATGGCCTCCGAAAACAGGGCCGCAGTGAACTCACGATCGGCTCGCAGGCGCTCAACAACGGTCTCTCGATACTCTCTGGTCAATGCCATGTCTCTACCCTTTGCTCTTCCGTTCCAAGTACGTCGTCCACCTGTCGATGGCCGTCCTGATATCCCGCGACTGGCCACGTTTCGTTCCACCACCGAGGAGCAGAACTATCCGACCTTCGTCGATCCCATAGTACACTCGGTAGCCAGGCCCGAAATCAATACGCAGTTCTCGAACGCCCCTACCAACAGGTTTCGAGTCTCCGAAGTTGCCAACCTCCATTCGCCGAACGTATCTGTCAATCCGCGCGGCCGGGGCGGCGTCCAGGCCGGAGAACCAGTCAGCGTAGTAGGACTTCTCGTTGTATAGGTACTCAACCAGGTTGAACTGCGGCATGCATTGGTAACCTATATCATACCATCGAGAGAGTCAACAGCATCCTCGCAATGCTTGCCGACGGCCTGCGGCATACAGGACCCACCAAGTCTTCCCCTCTCCTTGCTCTGACCGACTACTGAGCGAATCCTTGTGTTGAATGCGCCCAGTGGGTCACCTGTGACCCACCGCAACGGCTCCAGGCTCCGGGGGAATCGACCGCCACGTCGGTCGTCTCGTCCGTCGGAGTTCGGGACACGATCGCCCGCCGGGTCGGCGGTCACCGGTCATCGGGGGTCTGTCGATCTGGACTAGCAAGCCAAGGCTTCGGGAAGATCGGCTGTCGCGTCGGTTGTCCCGCCCGTGGTGGGGGTTTCAGGAGGTTCGACCGTCACACATCGGCGGTTACGCGCGTGGGGTGCTTTGGGAGGATCGACCGCCGCGGTCGTCTCGTCCGCTCTACAACGACACGTCACACCCGGAGTAACCGGTTCGGTCGCTCCAGTCACGGCGCTTTGCGGTCGATTATCCCGTCCGTGTAGACGGCAGACGCGTACTCGTACTCCGCTTGG
>PWUO01000147.1 GCA_003562555.1 Dehalococcoidia bacterium | reverse complement strand
TGGCCAATATGAGCCTTGTCGGTTTTATCATCGTCAAAATGGCAACGGGAATACGTACCAGAGCCGCTACCATGAAAGCCGCCACTATATAATCCGGCGGCGTGAGGAACGTTCCCAACGCTGTAGGAGTACCTGATCACACCCCTACTATGGGAGCCCACAAAGCCACCAACATAACCGTCAGGACCATTCGCACTTCCGTTGGCGTAGCAGTCTTCTATGGTGAGATTGGCTGCGGTGCTACCATCAGTGCGGCCGACAAAACCGCCGACATACTGCAAGGCAGACCAACATGAAACTCTCCACTGGTAGTCAGATTCGCGACTTCATGATCGCCACCGTCAAGACTCCCGGTGAAGGGCTCATCCGGGCTCCCTATTGGTACCCAGCCGTCTTCACCGCCAAATCCGTCAAGATCGATATCTGCGATAATCCGGTAATGCTTGTCCAGAGCCTCACGAACCCGATTCAGCTGTAAGTCTGTTTCAATCAGATACGGGTCTGATTCTTCGCCCGTCCCGCCGCCGCCTCCTCCCCCGCCTCCTACCGGAGTAGCGTCGTTGTCAGTATCGTCTGGATTGACTGGATTGAAGCAACCGACAACAACAAGCGAAAAAAGACCGATAGCCGAAAAGACGAGGAAGGGAACGGTCATCTTCCGTACGAAACGACGCATAGCAACCTCCAGTTCTCGGGCTCGTGAAAAACTGTTGCCAGTCGAACGGTGCCCGTTGTTTCGGTGATACTACTTCATCCTTCCAGAGAGCACAATTTTATCATTTCTGTAAGGATACCCGATGGTCTACGTTGCGGATGAAGGTTTCGTTTGATTTCCAAAACGCACTGAGGTATCCCCTACAGCCGTAATGGTCGGGGAATTGCCTGCTCCCCGAGGTTCTGCAGTTGCGCGCTGATCGAAGGTGGCTATACCATGGAACCTAGCGGTGAGCCTCTATGCTTTGAGACTCAGCTACCGGCACTACTCGCCCGTTCTGCACCATCCATGCCGCTCGCCGCGCCGCTCCGGTATCGGAGATGGCAAGCTGGTGATTTGGGATGAGGAGTAGAGAGATGCAGACGAGACGTACGAAACGGTGGAGAGCGATCGCGGCGGTGTTCATCGTGATCGCTGGGTTAGGCTTGGTCAGCGGGTGCCCTGACGGGACCTTGCTGGATCGGGGTGGTGAGGTTCAGGATGATCCCAACGGTACGAACGGGGAGACGGAGGAGCCTGAGACGTACACGGTGACCTACGACGGAACTGGCGCGGACAGCGGGACGGTTCCGGTCGATCCCAACTCGTACGAGTCGGGCGAAGAGGTCTCCGTTGCGGGCAATACCGGTGGTCTGGAACGCGAGGGCTTCGCCTTCGCCGGTTGGAACACGCAGGCTGACGGAACCGGCACGACCTACGGGGAAGGCGACGCCTTCACGATGGGCACGGCAGACGTGACGCTGTACGTTCGCTGGGACGAAATTCAGTACCAGATCGGTGGCGTCGGTCCGGCCGGCGGGTTCATTTTCTACGATCATCTGGACGATCAGGGCTCACTCCATCCTGACGGCTGGCGCTACCTAGAGGCGGCACCCGTGGGAACCGAATGGACCGAAAAACTGTGGGGTGGGCATGGTACCGCGATTGGGCCTGCCGCGCAGGAGATCGCTATCGGGAGCGGAGCGGCCAACACGGCCGCAATCGTGAATGCACTCGGCGCAGGTGACTACGCAGCGCGTCTCTGCGCAGACCTCGAGTACGGCGGGTATGATGACTGGTTCCTGCCGTCCAAGAACGAGGTCGAGGCCATGTACGAGAACCTGCATGACCGTCCCGACCCGATCGGAGGATTCGCCTCCAAGGCGTACTGGAGTTCATCCGAGGACAGTGGTGCCAACTCCGAAGTCCCTGCGTGGGGACAGAACTTCACCAACGGATATCAGGGCACATACAACAAGAGTAACAGCGAGGTGATAACCCGCGCCATACGGGCCTTCTAGCATTTGGACGGTCACGATCCGGGCGCTCCTCGCAGGGCGCCCCCGGAGTCTTTGATTGCCCGCAGCGTAACTGGTAGAATCGTGATATGGATCGATCACGAACACGGGTTGGCCGGCTGTCGGATACCCCCGCAGCGGAGGTGGTTCCCGGGACGCCCGCGTATCGCACCAGCCTTGTCTGGCCGCTCACCGTTGAGATCTGTTCATTGAGCAGAAAACACGATGCTGAACGAAGACTACAAAGATCTGTTACTCGCGTTATCCGCAGAGAAGGTTAGGTACCTTCTTGCCGGCGCCTACGCGCTGGCGGCCCACGGCTATCCCCGTGCCACGATGGGTATCGACGTCTGGGTCAACCCTGATGAACAACTGCTAACCGTTAGTTTGCATTGCTTTCTCGATCGAGATCATGATCTCGCAAGCGCGGCGAATAGCGTGGTAGTGCGGTGCGGGTGATGGTCGTGGGTCTGGCATTGACCGCCGATGGTTAGTCAACCAAACTATCATCATGGTCACGGTGAACGTTCATGAAGCCAAGACTCACCTGTCACGGCTCCTCGTGGAGGTAGAGGCCGGTGAGGAGGTCCTGATCGCACGGTCCGGCAAGCTAATCGCCCGTCTCTGCCCCGTTCGGGAATCGTGGCCGTCACCGGGAGCGTGGAAAGGCCGAGTCACGATTCGGCACGACTTCGACGAGATCGACGCCGCCGTCGAAGCGCTTTTCGCGACCGAATCGGCCAGGCCTTCGTGAAGTTCCTCCTCGACACGCACGCGTTCATCGTTTTCGACAGCTACGCGGTGCGGACCTTCTGGGAGTAAGGGCCTGCGGCCGCCGTGTCATGAACCCGCTGACAACGGCTCATGCGATCGACCCGCGCCGGTCCCATTGGCGAGCTCTTGGACTTCACTCTCGTTCGTGTACGAGCCTTCTGCGCCGTGTGAACCGCTCGCGCGTGTCGGGATCCACCTTCTCGAGCCCTATGGTGTCGACGGGGATCGTCTCCTCCATGGCGATGCCAAGCACCCGGAAGTAGTCCGGAGGGCCGGCCAGGCGCCCTTCACGCGCACTGCACTCGCGGATTCTCTCTGCATCGTTTCGCGCCTGCGCGAGCAGACGCCCACGCCCAACGGGACAGCCATCCACCAACGCATAGTGCTGCCCCGCCGACTGCCGCGACGATCTAAGGCAGCACGTATGCCGCGTCAAAACCTTCGCGCACGGCCTC
>PWUO01000073.1 GCA_003562555.1 Dehalococcoidia bacterium | reverse complement strand
TCACGGTTCCAGGCAGCAGCCATGGCACATACCATAGCGACCAGAGCGACCCGATTATCACGGCCGCGAAGAGACCGTTGCCCCGACGCTGCAACAGCGGCAATGCGAATCCACGCCAGCCAATCTCTCCCACCGGAGCTGCAGTCGCCGCAAGCATTCCGCCAACCATCAGTCCAGCCCATGTCAACGTGGTGTCGAATGAGCCGGGCGCACTGGGATCCTCAGCCAAGACCCATGCGAGGAGTTTGAGCAGCGGAACACCGACAATGACGGCGGTCCACCAACGCCACTTGAATCGCAGGCTGAACACGTCGCGCAGGAATGATCGGAGGCCCTCTCGTCCCTGTGTCGCTGTGACCACGATCAGCGCGGAGAGCGCCGGGGACCAGAAGAAGAGGTAGTAGAGAGGGGAGTAGCGGTCGAGAGAGACATCGAACGCTCCGGTTGTCCAGGACAGCAACAGTGCGATAGCGGGAATGCCCCAGGAGAGGGCGAACATGATGAGGAAGAAGCCGACCAGTCTACGCTTCCGCATGCTCTAATGGTAGTGGGCGCACACATGCTGCGCCACGACATCACCCGACTGGAGCTAGAGTAACGTGTAGAGCAGTCCCGCAGCAAGTGACAACACGCTGATGACCGCGAGGTAGATGCCGAGAGTCTGGACACCGAACTGTTTCCGCAGTACCAGAATAGTGCTCCAGCTGGTAACCGGTCCGACGATCAGCAGCAGCATGCCCGCACCCGGGTTCAGCCCCTGTGACAGGAGCGCGTGGATAAACGGCACGCTCGCTGTAGAACAGGTGTACATCAGTATGCCGACAGGAAGTGCGACTACGTAGGAGAGGGCGCCTGCGAAGTATTCACTGACGAAATGTCCGATAGGAGTCACCGCAGCCACTACGGCCGCGAGTGCGAGGCCCACCAGTATCTCGGGCCCTATATCACGGGGCATCGTGACGAACGCGTGACGAAGCGCCTGAAGCAGGCGATTGCGAGGTTGTGGCTGACAGGAGCATTGCCCGCTTGTGCATGCAGCCGGGTTGTCGGCCCGTGCCCTCGAGAACTGGGTCCTGCAGAGGTCGCAACAGAAGTAGAACATGGCTCCCTCGTGCTCCACACTGATGAGGTCCGGCCCTGATAAGTCCACGTGCCTGCCGCAGATCGGGTCTGTGATGCTCGCCGGTTCACCGGCGCTACCAGTGGGTTTGATCCGAAGGCGATTGCCTATAATCCCCATGGCCAACCCCAGGGCGATCACGGCAATGAAGATGTAGGCAGTGAACGTGAGGCCGAGCAATCCATAGCTCACGAGCAAGGCCGGCACTGACGTGGCAGGCGTTGCCACCAGAAAGGAGAGGACAGGCCCCAGACGCGCACCTTTGTGGTGCAGACTGACGGCCACGGGCAGAGAGCCGACACAGCAGATCGGCAAGGCGACACCGGCAATGGTTGCGTAGAGAAGCGGCCGGGCACCTCGACCACCCAGGTGGCGCGCAATCCAGTCTGATGGAACAAACACCTGTATGAGGCCGCTGAACAGGAATCCCAGCGCCAGATACGGGAACACTTCGACGATGTAGTGCCAGAACTGCCTGGCGACGTCTACCAGTATGTCCATCGGCTCGTCTTATGCTGCCGCTACAACTCGCGCAGCACACGATGCCGAACGATACTGCGTTCGCGTATCTTCGTCAAAAAGGGACGCGGGCGGGAAGTTGTCCACAGGCTTGTCAACATCTGCACGTGGATCACCCGTTAACCAAACGAATACTTATCAACAGCTATCTTGACGAAATTGCGGGGACAGTCTTCTGTTCCGGGCTCGATGTGCCTTTGTTTCGGGCCACCTGGAAGGGCCAGACTGCTCGGTGTAGACGGTGTCAGCTGCGTGGTAGCCTGATGAACGGCGACAGGTATCGCTGACTGCACACGCCAGGTTTTCAGTGCCGGAACGGGATGGTGCGTGACGACGGACTACTGAAAGACTATCTCGGGGCGCATGCGGGCTCCATGGCCTTGTACGATGAAGCCGCACGCGTGTTCCGGGATGGCACGAACGAAATACTGCGGAGAAAGGGCATCAATGGCCGGCTCTATGGCCGGAGCATCGTGCATGTCTACCCTGGACAGTGTGAGCGGGAGTCCTTCGACATTGATTATGACGTGCCATGTCGTGATGTGGCCGCATTGATGAATGTCAGGTGCATGCCGGTTATCGAGCGCCTGAACCTGCACCTGCTGCAGTGTGGTGTGGCCTCGCTCCGTGGCAGCCTGTTCGTGTTCTCAGCAGCGCATACGGATCGGGACGTCGGCCTCTTATCGGAGGCGCTTGCCCAAAGTCTGGATGCCATGGTGAAGAAAGGATCTTTGCCGCGCGATCTCATTATCGGCTGGACGCCAGGCTTCGGCCAACCGGCGATCTCACTGCGCGGGCGATGTTCTAAGCGCAAAGACGGGGGGATTGGTGTACACGTAAAGGCGTCTAGCTGGAGAGGACGAGCAATGCAGCGGGAGCATCCAGCAGCCCCGTGCCGATACCAGATACAGGGAGCATCTGAGAGGACGACTCGATCGCGTGGCGAACAAGGTGATTCACGATCTCATCTTCCGAACCGTCTGTCACTATTCAGAAAAGAAGCGCGGCTACTCCAGAGACATGGGCTGCAGCTGGAGAAGTGCCGGTTTCATAGCTGAGATCACCCTCATGTGACCGGGCAATGATCTTGAACCCTGGTGCGGCAATGTCTACCCAGTCACCATGATTGGAGAGAACGGCCAACCCATCGCTCTGGTTCGTACAGGCCACGGCGATCGAGTTCGTGTAGCCAGCCGGGTAAGCTGGAGCGCTGGTGCCTCCATTGCCAGCAGCGGCGACAACTACTGCACCTCTCTGCCACGCGTAGTTAATGGAGTCCTCTAAGTGGGAGGAATGGGCTACTTCCAGGCTCACGTTAATGACCTGTGCCCCACGATCGGCAGCCCAGCGAATACCCTGTGCCACTGTGGCGGTGTCACAGCGCCCGCGTCTGTCAGCGACCTTGACGTTGAGGAGATTCGCGTTGGGAGCGATTCCGGCGATCGTATCTGCCATATGCGTGCCGTGCCCGTTCTCGTCATCCGTCGTGCCACTGCCTGTGAAATCGATCGCTCCCACTATTTTGTCGGCAAACGGAGTGTCATTGGCGATGCCCGTGTCCAGCACCGCAACCAGTACTGGGGCGAAGCTGGCCGTGTCCCACGTCCCAGGTGCCCCGATGCGTTCGATGCCCCAGCGGTTTGCGTAGGATTGCCTGTGTGCCGAGGACACCGCATCGAAGGTGACGATGTCGGTCTCATCCGGCGTAGTTACAGCCGCACCCGCAGATGAGACGTGCGACTGAGACACAGAGAGGTCGGTCGAGCCCTGAGCGATGACCTTGCCGGGCTTATCAAGCGACACACTTGCGAATAATGCTACTGCGATCAGGACTGCCGCCGTCACAACCGCAAAGAGTTTCTTCATCACATGCATACTGTACGTACGAACAGGCCTGACACACATCACGCAAAGGTACCGAGTGGCGGAGAACATCGTCGTGAGGACTAAGTCGATGGGTCATAAGTCCTGTATCGTCACTGCCGACACGTGCGGAAATCAGCAGGTGATGCGAAAACGTACTGGGTCCTGTGTTCCGCCAACCCAGGGGGCGTGTTGAGATTGGGAGAAGAGTCCTGGGAATGGCGGCGCGAGTTGAAATGGTGCAGGTCGTATCAACAAGTGTCAGGTCTGTAAGTGTGGGGGTTGACAAGATGACGCAGAATAGTCCGCGTCGACGTGAAGCGGTTTGATAGCCTGTGAGGCGCTTTCTTGTATCGATGCAGAGCAGGCATAGACCACGGGGTGTATTATGTGTATGCTTTGGAGGCGCAACGCGCAAGGTCTTGTTTCGTGATGGAGGGAGCATGCAGTTGGACCAGGGGATCTTCTTGGCGGCGTTCGGTGGCGGTGTGGCGGCAGGCATTGTAGTCCTTGGCATTGAGCTCATACGCCGATACTGGGAACGGCCACTGGTCAAGGTGACGGTCGGTGTCGGGCTCTCGATGGCGGACGAGTTCGAATCTCGTGATGCGCAACTGGTGTTGGAGGCAGCCAATGTACATGGACAGCCGGTGACTCTGGTCAGTTGTGGCCTTATTCTGAGTACTGGCCACCGTGTGGTGCTGCCACGTTCACAGATGAGCGAATTTCCGCTCGAACTTGGCCTTCAGCGTCCAGTGGTGAAGTCAGTCTCGGTGGAGCAGCTTCTCAACAGGCTGAGTGTCTGGGGGTGCATGCCGGACGATGTGCGGTTCGCGTACTTCACTTCGTCCACAGGCCGCGTGTTCAAGACCAAGGTGTCGCGCGATATAGTCGCCGCGCTGTCTCGTGGCTGCGATGCCACAGATGCAATGCGTGTCGGCTTCGGTGGGACGTATGTGGATGAGGTATCCGGGGAGCACCCGGCGCTGACCAGGGGGCGACGTCAGGAGCCTCCCTCTCTATCGTGGTCTACGTTCAGACGTTTGACCCGCAGATGACGCGTCTGGTAGACTGCCCACGTATGCGAATGGCATCAGCACCTGCTGACGAGTTCACAAGGACTCGCATTCAAGGTAAGGATCGACAGAGATCCGTCAGTTGAACCCTCCCGGTCTCCGGAGGGTCTTCCAGCCCTTTTAATAGTCGCCGGATTCCGCTGCCTTGCCTGAGTCGCCTTGCGTTCTCCCGGTTGTTGCTTGCCATTCACGAAGACGCCATGTCTCCGATTCTTGCTGCAGGAGGTGAGAAAACGGAAAGCCGAGTGGACACGACAGTGTCCTCGATTCGAAGGGTGGACTGGAAGGAGGCAGTGGAGGTCCAAACAGTAAGGAGGAAACGATGCGAAGCAAGAAGCTACTGACGGTTGTTGTCGCTGGCCTGGTGGCTGCCGGCGTGTTGCTGGGCGGCTGCGCGGCCGATGGTGACGACACGATCGACATGATTTATGTACAGTGGGCATGTGCTGAGTCGCAGACGCACATCATGCAGGCAGTGCTTGAGGATGCGGGCTACAACGTCGAGTTGACCGCTGTGGCGGCGGGCCCGATGTGGACAAGCGTCGCCTCAGGCGATGCGGATGTGTTCGTATGCGCCTGGCTGCCCTACACGCATGAGGCGTACATGGATCAGTACGCTGACCAGATCGAGGATCTTGGACCCAACTACGAGGGAGCCAGGATTGGCCTCGTCGTTCCGCAGTATGCGGATATCAACTCCATCGATGAGTTGAATGCACATGGTGACGAGTTCGACTGGACCATCTACGGTATCGAGCCGGGCTCGGGAATCATGCATCATACGTATGAAGAAGCGGTTCCAAGCTACGGACTCGATGACTGGACGGTAATGGATGCGAGTGACATGGCCATGACTGTCGCCCTGGACAGCGCTTACTCGGCCAACGAGTGGGTCGTTGTCACGGGCTGGGCACCGCACTGGAAGTTCTTCGCGTATGACCTGGAGTTCCTTGATGATCCGATGAGCTCCTATGGAGGAGCCGAGACGATCAACACCATCGCGCGCCAGGGTTTCAGTGCAGACATGCCTGGTGCTGCGAGCATACTGAGCAACTTCTTCCTCACCGAGGAGCAGCTTGCCGAGGTGATGTTCGAGATAAACGTCGAAGGAGTTGATCCTTCCGTGGCGGCCCGTCAGTGGGTCGATGCGAATCAGGATGTGGTGAGTCAGTGGGTCTAATTGCTCACTGAGGAAAACGCTTGTTGATGCCCCTCTTGTGGTGACCACAGTGCGGGCTTTCATCTCCTGCACGCGGGGGCGCGACAGTTACGTCGCGCCCCCGCGATTGTCTGTGCTGCTTGAGCTTCTGATGGTCAGGGCAACCGGCGTGCACATGTCTGAGGACATGTGTGTTGCGGAGGCGCGCTGCCATTACGGACAGGTACCGAAATCAACACAAAACTGCCGTGGACAGATATCACAAGTTCCGGGCGAGCGGCGGGTCGGTCCGTCCGCTCACCCGGCGAAACAGGAAGTTGTATAGCTAACCCAGGTCTTCAAAGACAGCGCCGGTAGTGGCGGATGAAACTAATCGGCTGTACCGCGCCAGGAAGCCTTTCTTCACCTTAGAAGTAAATGGTGGCAGTGTCTCAAGCCGCTCCTGGATCTCTCTGTCGTCGAGCTTCACGTCCAGACGCCGTGCGGTGACATCGATGCGAATGAGGTCGCCATCCCGGATGGCGGCGATAGGACCCCGGGCCGCAGCCTCAGGGGAGACGTGGCCGACGGCCGCGCCGCGTGAGCCACCTGAGAACCGTCCATCGGTGATGAGGGCAACGTTCTTATCGGCTCCCATGCCTGCAAGCATCGAGGTTGGAGTCAGCATCTCGCGCATCCCCGGTCCACCCTTGGGCCCCTCATAGCGAACGACTATGACGTCTCCCGGGTTGAAGACACGTGACGAGATGGCTTTGGTTGCTTCCTCCTCGCTGTTGAAGCAGCGGGCTGGGCCTTCGTGAATCATCATGTTGTCGTCCACTCCCGCTGTCTTCACCACAGCCCCATCAGGAGCGAGGTTGCCGAAGAGGACTGCCACTCCTCCGGTCTTGTGGAGGGGGTTGTCGAATGCGTGGATCACGCGCCGGTCCCGCACCTCGGCATCACGCCATACGTCGCCGATGGTCTTACCGGTGACGGTCATGGCGCCCGGCTTCAGTCTCTTCGCTATTTCCTTCATCACCGCGGGAATTCCTCCCGCAAGATCCAGATCGGCAAGCCCGAATTTTCCGTAAGGGCGCAGGTTGCACAGGTGTGGCACTTTGTCGCTGATCTCATTGATGCGGGCCAGAGGAAATTCCACACCTGCTGCGTGTGCGATGGCCGGGAGATGGAGCACCGTGTTCGTGCTGCCTCCGATCGCCATGTCCACGGCGAAGGCGTTGTGAAACGCGTCTGCAGTGAGGATGTCGCCTGGCCTTATACCCTTCTCAACAACCCGCATCACCTGTTTGCCAGCGAGGAACGCCAGTTGAAGGCGTCTGCCTTCCGGCGCGGGAATGGTGCCGTTTCCCGGCAAACCGAGACCCAGCACCTCGGTGAGGCAGTTCATGGTATTGGCGGTTGCGATGGGAGAGCAGGAACCGCACCCCGGGCAGGCCCTCTGTTCTATCTCTTCGAGCTGTCTCTCGGTCATCTGGTGCGACAGCACCTTGCCAACACCCTCGAAGCAGCTGATGAGATCGATGTCGATAGGACCCTCCTCTCCGGGCATTCGGCCCGGAAGCATGGGGCCACCGGAGACAAAGATACAGGGAAGATTGAGCCGTGCTGCTGCCATGAGCATTCCAGGTACTATCTTGTCGCAGTTCGGAATGAATACGAGTGCGTCGAAGCCGTGTGCCTCCGCCATAATCTCAACTGAATCCGCGATCAGTTCCCTGCTGGGCAGGCTGAGCCTCATGCCGGGGTGGTTCATGGCTATGCCGTCACAGACGCCGATGGTGTTGAATTCGAATGGCACGCCTCCACCCGCGCGAATGCCCTCCCGCACCGCGTTGGAGATAGACTGCAGGTGCATGTGGCCGGGAATGACGGTGGTGTAGCTGTTCACTACTCCGACGAAAGGCTTGTCAAAGTCTTCCCTGGGGTGCCCGAGTGCATACAGGAGTGACCGGTGTGGCGCGCGCTCGACGCCCTTTGTGATCGTATCGCTCTTCATGGGTATTCCTCCTTAGCGGGATTCACGCAGTCATGGTGTACGTGACGTAACGCATTATCAGTCAGACAGTCCGGCGCGTCAACGTGGCAGTGGGCATCACGCCTGTGTCAGTGCTGTAGCCGCGATGAGCGTGGTGAATGCCAGCCACACTATGGTCGGCATGATGAGTGATGCCGCTTCGACCGAGCGCTGACGGACGATCAGTATGGCAGCGACGGCCATGAGCAGGGTCAGACCGTTGGCGATCATCTGGATTGACAGGTTGACGGCTGCGAGCGTGTAGAGCGGCCACACAAGGCACGCGACAAGCAACAGGGTCACTGCGGTCCTTGCCATGAGTACGCCGATAATCGTGTAGGAGTTCAAGGTCCAGCGTGCCGCCCCCAGCAATGCAAGAAGACAGAGCCATACGATAGCCGAAACCCAGCCCGGGGGAGCGAACCATGGTGCAGCGTCCAACGGATCGTTGCGTGCAAGCCAGAGCCCGAGACCGTTCAGGATCAACCCGAGGGTCACAGGGATCGCAATGTTAAGACGCAGGGACTGTCTGTCGTCCCTGTTCAGTGCATCCGCAAGTCGAAGGATTCGGGACATGATTGGCTTAAGCGCGATCGGGCCACCCTTCAACGATGCATCCTGGCGACATCGGCAACGTCGGGCTACGATCCAGCCTGCCGCAGGACCGGGCAGCATCTCAGCGTGGCCGAACCGCACGACGCCTTTGTTCAGGCGGCTCCGTCGTTTCAGCGCTCGTCGCGCGCGATCCTATTGTAGCTATCACTTACGGGCAGATGTCAATGTTTCTCGTCTTCCTGCGGCTGAAAGCGCCCTCGCTACCCAAGGAGGTGATGAACGACTGGCCCCGCGGCGTTCCCGCAGTGGTCCCGACCCGCTTCATATGGGGTCGCACCTGAGCGGTGGCAGTCCGTCTTGGGATGCGCGATCGTGCCATCCGGCTGGTTGCCTGTTCAGCAGGCACGCCTATGTGGTGGATCCGGACTCGCTTATCTGTCAACCTGACATCAGGCCGATGGCACTCTGCGCACTATTCCCGTTACCCGGTTGAGCCACTGACGACAGCGTGTTTCTGCCGTGTGGTCGGCGTCATGTACAATCCTTTCCCGGTGCCTGTCTGGCCGGATGAAAGGAGGCGCACGTGTCCATAGTCGATGGTGTCGTCACATATCTGGAGAAGCAGCGCCCCCAACTGGATGCGCTGGCAAGGGACATATGGGAGAACCCTCAGACGGGCTTCAAGGAGACATATGCTGCCCGACTGTTGGTGGATGCGTTGCGCAACGAAGGGTTTCGCGTCATGGCGCCGGTTGCGGGGATCGGGACAGCTTTGGTGGCGGAATCGGGTAGTGGCGCCCCGGTAATCGGCATTCTTGGCGAGTACGATGCACTGCCGGGGCTCTCCCAGCGTGCCTGTGCTTACAAGGAACCCGTCGATCAGGGAGCGCCGGGGCACGCATGCGGACATAACCTTCTTGGCGTGGCCGGCGCAGGCGCGGCTATGGCTGTCAAGCGGATGATGGAGACTCACGGCATTGGCGGAACAGTGCGCTACTTCGGTTGTCCTGCCGAAGAGACGCTGATGGGGAAGGTCTTCATGGCGCGAGAGGGCGTGTTCGAAGGACTGGATGGCGTTCTGACCTGGCACCCCATGTATGCCAACACCCTGTGGGCGGCCTCGTCTGCGGCGCTCAACTCATTCAAGCTCTCGTTCCATGGTCGAACGGCGCATGCTGCGTCGGCTCCCGAAGCGGGCCGAAGTGCTCTGGACGCAGTGATGCTCACCGACATTGGAGTGAACTATCTTCGGGAGCATGTGATCCCCGAGGCGCGAATCCACTGCATGGTTACCCACGGCGGAGAGGCGCCCAATATCGTTCCCGAATATGCGCAAATCTGGTACTACGTTCGGGCTCCGAAGCGAACTCAGGTGGAGCAGATATATGAACGTGTTCTGAACGTCGCCCGCGGTGCTGCACTCATGACCGATACCAGCCTCGACGTCGAGATTGTGGCGGCCTGTCATGAGTACGTGCCAAATAGGACGATCCAACAGGCGCTGCTGCGAAACATGAAGGAAGTCGGTCCTCCTCCGTTCGATGAGGAGGATGTGGCGCTGGCGCGTGCGTTGAAGGCAACTCTGCCCCTCGGGATGGCTGAGGATGCGCTCAGGTCCTACGGTGTGACTGCCGATGTAGTCGGTGACCCGCTGTGCATGAATGTGGTGGATGAGCTGGGCACGCTCTCTGCGGGGGAGGTCCAACCGGTTTCGACGGATGTGGGGGATGTGTCGCAGATCGCGCCAACGGCTCAGATGACGGCGTGTTGCATGCCGCTGGGCGTTCCCCTGCACTCGTGGCAGGCGGTGGCTTCGGCAGGATCCGGGATTGGGCGTAAGGCGATGCTGTTCGTGGCGAAGTCGCTGGCGCTTACTGCGCTTGATCTGATGCAGGATGACACTTTGTTGACGAAGGCACGCGAGGAATTCGAGACACAGAGGGGCGGGACGGCGTACGAGTGTCCAATTCCCGCCGACCTGAAGCCTCCGACCGGGTAGACAAGGAGAATGGTGAAATGAGCAAGTGTATTTCGAAGTGTAGAGATCCTCTGTATTCCATGCTGACGATGCTGCATGAGCGGATTATCGCGACGTGGCCCGACACCGTAGTGACTGAACCGGAATCCATGGACAGAGAGGGGTGGATAGATTTCGCCATGCCTGACCGCCAGGGAAGCCAGGTGGTTTTTTCCGGTGTGCGTTTTCGCCGGGACAAAGCCATGGGCATGACGGTGGTGCTTGCGGCACAGCCCGAGCGTGACCCTGATGAGTGGGTGCACGCCTCCGTGGGGCAAAGCAGACCGCTCGGCTACGCCCTCGGGTTGCCAAGGCCGTTCCAGAAGGAAATCTCGGAGGAAGAGTGGCGTTATCTCTTCGACCTGTTAGCCCAGGCGCGCAGCGCAGTCGCTGGTGTATGATCTCTTGCAGTCCGCGCCTTTCGGATTAGGTCTCTTTCACCGGTCAAAGTTCCGGTACTCCGGTCCCATGTCAGCGGTTGTGGTGAGACCTCCATCCACGGCGAGCGTCTGACCGGTGATGTAGTCGGACTCACCTGCACTGAGAAACAGCACGGCGGCAGTTATGTCTGCCGGTTTGCCCCAGCCGAGGGGGATGGTCTCGCCTATGCGTTTGGCGGCGGGAGACTTTCGCAGCTTCTCGTTGATCGGCGTTGCCGTATAGCCCGGTGCCACGCTATTGACGCGAATGCCGTAGGGTGCAAGTTCCAGTGCCCACTGCCTCGTCAGTCCGTTGACCCCCGCTTTTGAAGCCGAGTACGCGGTTGAGATACAGCCAATGATGCCCGCCACCGATGAGATGTTCACGATCTTGCCGTAGCCGCGATCGATCATGTGAGGCACAACGGCCCGGGCACAGACGAACGGGCCCTTTAGATCGGTGTTGATTTCCCTGTCCCAGTCTTCATCCGTTGTTCCGACGAGGCTACGACGCCGGATCACGCCCGCATTGTTCACCAGGGCGTCGATTCGACCGTACGTGTGGAGGGCCTCTTCTACCATGCGTTCGACATCGTAAGTACTGGTGACATCGCATGCGACCGCAATGGACTTTCTGCCGGTCTCCTGCAGGGACGTCACAGTTCGTTTGGCTGCCGACTCGTCTATGTCAGCACACACGACCTTACCCCCCTCCGCAACGAAGCCACGACAGTAATCTTCGCCAAGTCCCGAGCCTCCCCCTGTGACGATGATGACCTTATCGCGAAATCTCTGCGCACTCATGGCAGGTCTCCTTTCCGAGTAGTTACGCTGCCCTCCGAGCGAGCTCACTCATCGTGGGACATGTGGTGAACGGCTGGTCTCGTAGGCGATGCTCAGTGTAGGCATCTCGTCAGGTCCCGTCAATGACTGTGGAATGCTGCATCCTGGGAGTACTGTGCTGTCCTTTAGCTGCCGTGAGGTGTCAGGACCAGCTACGTTGACCCCCCTGAAGTCGTGTCGTTACAATGCCGTGTGGGATCTCTCAGGTTGCGTTGCGTTGCATGGCGGCGGAAGGTTCCGAGAGGCCGACAGCTGTATGAACGAAGATACTGACCAAGACGGAAATCGTAAGCTGAATCGACCGGGAATCTGTGTGATCTCGGAGCGTTCTGAGACACGTGTCCTCGGATTGAGTCGCACGCTGACGGATACGTGTCTCGTTCCTCTGGGGGTGCCCTAGGGCGTTCTGGGAGCATCACGCTCCAGTCGCCATCCTGGTCGTGTCGGGATGGCGACTTCTTTTTGGGCATTCCGGCGGGAGGTGTATCGGGTGCTGAGCGCGTCACCTTGACTGACGCTGGACGGGAGACTCAAGCGATGGAACGACTGGACGAAAAAGCATTTGAAGAACTCATTGAGAGTCGTAATCTCAAGGTGCTTCGTGAACGGCTGACGGTCATGGAGCCTCTGGACATCGCTATTCTGCTTGAGTCAGTACCCGAGGAGGAGATGGCTCTGGCGTTCCGCCTGCTGCCGAAGGACATCGCGGTTGAGGTCTTCGACGATTTCGATGGCCCCACTCAGCATCGACTTCTGGGGTCAATGGCCAACCGATCTGCGAGTCAGTTGCTTGAGGCGATGTCGCCGGACGACAGGGCTGAACTGCTTGACGAGGTGCCCGCATCCGTTGCTCGCAGACTATTGGGGCTTCTGTCTCCTGAGCAACGCCAGATAACCCTGCAACTGCTTGGCTATGAGGAGAACAGCGCCGGCCGTGAGATGACGCCGTACTTCGTCGATCTGCACAGCGACATGACGGTCACTCAGGCAATGGACCGAATCCGGCTGCTCTCAGTGGACCGAGAAACGATCTATGAGTGTTATGTGATAGACCCTCAGCGGCACTTGAAGGGTACTGTGACCCTCAAGAGTCTTGTGCTCGCCAATCCGGACGCCAGAATCGGGGATATTGCGCGGCCGGATCCCAGGAAGGTGTTTACGCACAGCGATCGTGAAGAAGCCGCGAGGGAGCTTCGAGAGTACCGGCTGCTGGCAGTCCCGGTTGTCGACAGCGAGGAACGGCTGGTTGGCATCATCACGCAGGACGATGTGGCCGACATTGTAGAAGAAGAGGTGACCGAGGACATCTATCGGTTCGGTGCGGTCCAGGGAACGGAGCGCAGCTACTTCACGACGCGAATCACCAGTGTGGCCCGCCGCCGTATGTCCTGGCTTCTCCTCCTGCTGGTCGCGAACACGGCTACGGCATCGGTAATTGCTGCTCAGGAAGCACTGCTCGCTGAGGTGGTGCTTCTTGCCGCGTTCATTCCACTGCTTATAGACACCGGCGGGAACATCGGGGCACAATCGGCCACTGTTGTCATAAGAGGTCTTGCCACGGGGGAGATACGGCCACGTCGGGCGTTGTGGATCGTGGGCCGGGAAGTGAGTGTGGGACTTCTGCTGGGGTTACTGCTCGGCCTGGCGGTTCTGGCGTGGGCGTATTGGCTTGGGCGTGACGCGCAGGTCTCGATGATTGTCTCGTTGACGCTTCTTGGCGTGGCGACGCTGGCCACTACCATCGGGAGTGCGATGCCGTTCGCGTTTCGTTTGTCGAAGATAGACCCCGCGCTGGTATCCGCACCTCTCATCACTACGGTGATGGACATAGCGGGCGTCGTGTTGTATTTCTCGGTCGCCCACATCATTCTTTTCACGTGACACGGCATAGCATGGTGTCGTGTGTGCATGATGGCCGAAGGACAATATGTCTGTGAACCTCACCCAACCCTGGTGGACGACGTTCTGAATCACGAGACTTCTTGCCGGACCGATAGGGCTTTCCTGGGACTGACCGGAGTCGATCTTGAAATCCGTTGACCAACGCACTTTGAGGGCATACAATGCCCACGGACTGCCGGTGGTGTTCGAGTCTCGGGGAGAGGGAGCAACAGGGCTGGTGGTTGGACCCTATGGAATCTGACAGCGAACAAGGCGACCGTTCCGAAGCAGGTTTGCGTACACGCGCAAGTGCGATAGCGCATGTGCCGATGTTGTGCCATGGCGATGGCCTTTGGGCAAAATGCCGTGTCGCCGCGGCACACGGGGAGGTGCCGTAAGGCACTCCGGAAGGCATACCGCGTTGATCGCCACCCTGCCGGAACGGGTGGCGATTTCTTTTGTAGCTATGGACGCAAGCGGGAGTTGATGCATGGAGACGCTGGACGAGAAGGCATTTGAGGAACTGGTCGAGTCCAGAAACCTGAAGACCCTTCGTGAACGGCTGATGGTCATGGAGCCCCTGGACATCGCCATTCTGCTTGAGTCGGTATCCGAGGAGGAGATGGCCCTCGCGTTCCGCCTTCTGCCGAAGGACATCGCGGTTGAGGTCTTCGACGATTTCGACGGGCCCGCGCAGCACCGCCTGCTGCAGTCGATGACCCATCGAGCGGTGAGTCAACTCCTCGAGGCGATGTCCCCGGATGATCGCACCGAACTACTGGAGGAGGTGCCCGCATCCGTCACTCGCAGGATACTCGGATTCCTCTCTCCTGAACAGCGTCAGGTTACGTTGCAACTGCTTGGCTATGAGGAGAACAGCGCCGGACGCGAGATGACGCCGTACTTCGTTGATCTGCGCAGCAATATGACAGTAGCGCAGGCGATGGAGCGGATACGGCGGCTGGCGGTTGATACAGAGACGATCTACGTGTGTTACGTGATTGACCCACGGCGGCATCTCGAGGGAACCGTGTCCCTCAAGGAACTGGTGCTGGCCAGCCCTGACAGCCGGGTTGGAGATATCGCGCAGCCCAACCCGAAGCGGGTATTCACGCACAGCGACCGGGAAGAGGCGGCCAAGGTCCTGCGTGAGAACGAACTTCTCGCCGTGCCCGTGGTTGACCGCGAGGAACGGCTTGTGGGAATCATCACACAGGATGACGTGGCGGACATCATGGAGGAAGAGGTCACGGAGGATATCTACCGCTTCGGCGCGGTGCAGGGAACCGAACGGGGGTACTTCACGACGCGCGTGTTCAACGTGGCGCGCCGTCGGATATCATGGCTGCTGTTGCTGCTGGTTGTGAATACTGCCACTGCATCGATCATAGCCGGTCAGGAGGCGCTGCTCGCCGAGGTCGTGCTGCTTGCTGCGTTCATTCCACTCCTCATTGGTACGGGCGGCAACATCGGGGCACAATCGGCCACAGTGGTGATCAGAGGATTGGCGACCGGTGAGATACGTCCGCGAAGAGCGTTGTCGATTATCGGTCGAGAGGTGACCGTGGGTTTGCTTCTGGGAATCCTGCTTGGTCTGGCGGTGTTGTTGTGGGCCTTCTGGCTTGGACGCAATCCGCAGGTATCGCTGGTAGTTGCGCTCACGCTTGTGTCGGTCGCCATTCTGGCAACTGCGGTGGGCAGTGCCCTGCCCTTCCTGTTTCGCCTCTCGAAGGTGGACCCTGCCCTCGTGTCCGCACCACTGGTCACCACCGTGATGGATATCTCCGGCGTCATGGTCTACTTCACGGTCGCTCACCTTCTTCTGCGAATGTGAGATCGCGTGTATTCGGATACGACGCCGCTGTGGGATGCGTATCGAATGTGCTGAGTGGAGTCCGAACGATCACCCAAGACCGTACTTCTCCGGGCTCGTACGTACTTCGTTGATGAAGTCTGATACGATCGCGTCGAGCCTGTCGAACTCTGGCGCCCAATTCCACTCCTGCCTGGCGCAGGAGTCGTCAAATACCTCCACCTGCGCGCTGGCGTAATACTGCATGATCAGCGGGTCGGGATTGTACGTGATGGCGGCGTCTGGTATGTGCCTGCGCACTGCAGCTTCGACCTGCGAGGCAGTCGGTGTCGGGTTGAGACCACCGATGTTGTAGTTCAAGGTTTCAATGCATTCCAGCGGAGCTTCGGCGAGCATTCGCAGGGACTTGATCGCATCCTTGAAGTACATGCCCGGTCCTTTCGTCTCAGGAGTGACGAAACACTCGAATGGCTTCTCAAGGGTGGGATACTCGATCATCCACGAGTTGTACTGTGCGACGGTTCGTTGTGTCGTCCCTGGACCGATGACCGAGGGAAACCGGATCGCGCGGTAATCCAACCCGAATCGATTCTTATAGAACCGCCCGAGGCATTCGCAATACAGCTTGCCTGCTCCGTACATGGTGGTGGGACGCTGGATCGTGAAGTCCGTGGCGATCCGGCCGGCACCGATGGCGAACGTGCCTATCGTGCTCGAGAAGATGACCTGCGGTACGTCGAACAGTCGTGCGGCCTCGAATACGTTCATCGTACCGACTACGTTCACCTGGAACGAAGCCCACGGATTCGCCTGAGACGGCGTACTCAGCATCGAGCCAAGATGGAAGATGCGCTCGATTCGCTGGTCTTTGACGACGTTGAAGGTCTCTGCGGAGTGTGCCAGCGTGCCGCGCACGATGGTGATATCGCTGGCGATATCTGCGATGCGGTTCGTGTTCGAGGAAGGTCCGAAGGTCACCACCTCGTGGCCGTCATTGAGCAACGAGCGGACGAGTTCTGCACCTATATAGCCTGTACCGCCTGTCACGAGTGTACGCACGAGTCGAAACCTCCTCGCAGAGAGTTGACGTCAGTTAGTCCATCTCACCGGTGCGTCGTCTTCTTAGTGAGGCGCGGGGACGCTACCTCATCACCCTGAACTTGCCCGTAAGCAGCAGCACAGCGCCGACAATCAGGCCAACTCCAATAATGATGTCGGCCAGTGATGACCAGATGAGAACGGCTATTCCAAGAACGAGCATTACGATGCCGATAGTCGTGTTTGACATGCGCAACCCCCTCCATCTTCTGTGTCCGGATTATGCAGGGTGAGGATTGTGAACGCAACGCTGATGGTTATTGGGTTCTCCGCATTGAGGCGTTGTACCATATGGACCCATGAAGATAGTTGCGATTGATGGCAGCCCGCATGGGGAGAAGGGAAATACTGCGCTGCTGCTCAACGAGTTCATCTCCGGAGCTCGTGAGGCCGGGGCCGAGATCGAGAAAGTCCGGGTGACCTCCCTTCGTGCGGAGACGTGTTGCAGCAGAATGGTCTGCTGGTACCGGACGCCTGGAGTGTGCGTACACGAAGATGATGTGACGGGTTTGGTCGATCGTATGGCCGGGGCTGACGTCTGGGTGCTCTCCACGCCTGTCCATGTAGGGGGGATGACGCAACAGATGGTGCGCGTTATGGAGCGCACGGTGCGACTGCTCTCACCTTGTTACGAGGTTCATAATTCCCGCACGCGGCACGTGGCCGCTCCGTACGCACCCAGGAAAGCGGTGGTGCTTATCTCCACATGTGGCTACTACGAGGAGGTCGCCTTCGCGCCCCTGGTGAGCCAGGTGGAGGACCTGAGTTGGTCGCACCATAGGCGCTTCGCAGGCGCTCTGCTGCGGCCGCATGGGCTGGCACTGCGATTCATGCAGGCCAATGGTATCGATGTCCGGAGCACCCTCGATGCCGCGCGGACAGCCGGGCTGGAGTTGGTACGGGATGGTGTAATGACTGAGGAAACGCTGCGGGCGATCCGACAGCCGCTGATGTCGCAGGAGGATTTCGTCCTGATGATGAACAGCGCCTTCGAGCGGCGGATGGGGTGTCAGGCCGGGCGCACGCCTGGCTGCTACGCGGGAGAACCGGAACAGGCCTCAGGCCTGTGAGACGTTCCTTGAGACCCATAATCGGGCTTGCAGGAATCCTCCTGATCGTGATGGCTCTGAGCGGCCCGCTTTGTAGCTGCGCTTCCGACACGCGAGCGATCGATGAGGCGTATGAACGTGGGTACGCCGATGGACTTGCGGTGGCCCGGCAGGAAGCACGTGATTCATTCGAGGAGGCGTACGACCTTGGATTCGAGGAAGGATTGCAGTCCGGTGAAGAGCGGCAGACGGCAGAGGTGTGTCAGGATTGCTACGGACTTGGGTTTCGCGAGGGATACGAGCACGGTTATGCGGAAGGCTCGTCAGGCAACGAGCCCATTGAGGCGAATGTCGAGTCGCGATTCCGAAGCTGTGTGAAACGGAGAGGATTCAGCGGCCAGGTGGGCTTGCAGCCGCCAGTCAGTGGTCACACAGGGCAAATCGCGTCTATATGCATCCTCGCATTATAGACTGCCATATCGAAGGGAATGAAGAACGTGGCCTGCCTTGTGTGCATTCCATGACTGTGCAGGAGAACTGCTCCGGTGTACTATGAAGGGTAACTATCGAATGCAATTGGAGGGAGAATGATGTCGGAGCCTATTGAGACACGGGCAACCGAGGAAGAAATGCAGCGCGTGAAGCGTTGCTGGGGACTGCCTCAGATACAGCTTGGCCCGGGAGCGCTTGCGCACCTCTACGGGTCCGAGAACATGACGGTCAGTTTCATCGTGCAGGATCCACACTGTGCATTCAAGGTGCACAGTCACGAGCCCGAGGAGATCGTGATCGTGCTGGAGGGCGAACGCGACGAAATCCTGGATGGCAAGCTGTATCGGATCAAGGCGGGCGACATAATGACTGTCCCGTCCGGCTCAGCGCACGGCTCGTACACGCATGAGTCGGGGTGCAAGGTCATCGAGATCTTCTCGCCTCCGCGCCTCGACCTGCTTGCACGCCTTGAGCTTGCGCAGGGGCAGTGACGCCGTAGCGCACCGCCCCTGCAATCGTCTGCGTTAGTCCTGACCTGACGGGATCTGTCCCGACGGTCCGGGTAGTTCGTTGCCGAAATACAACTTGGTGTGAGGCCAGGGAATCTCTATACCTTCGGCGTCGAATCGTTCCTTCAGCCTGCGCCTGAGTTCACCTGCGAGTGCCCATTGAGTGATGGGCTTGGTATCGGCAAGGATCTTGATCTCGATGCCGCTTTCGCCGAAGTTGTCGACCCTTGTTGCCTCCGGGGCAGTCAGGAGGTTCTGTCCCCACTCAGGGGAATTCATCATCTCCTGTCCGACCTCGTTGATGACCTGGAAGACGCGGGTAAGGTTTTCCTTATAGGCCACGCTGACGTTCAAGTTGATGCGGGACCAGTCCCGCGTCATATTGCTGGCCATATCGATCTTGCTGTTGGGGATAATGTGAAGCGTTCCGTGAAGGTCACGCAAAAGCGTTCGCCGAAGACTGATGCTTTCGACGAGCCCGCCCGTGCCGGATATCACTGCCACCTCACCCACTCGATACCAGTCCTCCATTAGGATGAAGATGCCATGCAGGTAATCGCGGATGATATTCTGCGCAGCAAGGCCTAGCGCGAGGGCGCCGAGGCCGAGCGTTGCAAGCACAGGGCCTGTGTTCATGCCAAACTCGCTGAGAATCATCAGCCCCGCGATCAGCCATACGATTGCCGATGTGATCTGAACCAGCACAGTGGATACTGTCTTGGTTCTGTCAGCGAGCGGTGGCGGCGCATCTTTGGCCAGGAGGGGTATGCGGACCTTGATGCTCCTGCGAATGAGGCGGGCGAGGAGGAAGCGGACGATCACTGCGAGGAGGACAATCAAGAATATCCTGGACGCCACCACTATGAGAGTGAAGAGATCGGACTGCAAGAAATCTGCTTCCAGCATGATCAGCTCCTTTGGCTTAGCCTGTTAGCGATCCCGTTGGAATGCGTTGACTCCGTGGCCAAGCCGTCATCATCGCTGCAAGAAGGCTCTCCGGAGTCTCCAACACCAAGATAGCGCAGTGAATAGTGGTGGCTCAAACTGGAGCTTCATTCGGGCGAGTAAAGACTGAAGGACCCCGTTCAAGGTTCAGTGCTGAGGCGTTACCATGGGCATTGAGACATACGATTGCGGCAGGCGTGTGACGCAAGAGGGGAGCAGTCGTTTTGCCTGTACTCGACAAGACGGGTACTTGCGTCTAGGCAGAGTAATCGGGAGTTCTTCTTCCGGTCATCTCGTCGATCGACAGGCTGCAAATGTATGCATCCATCATCTGCAACTCATCGTCCGAGGGCTCTCGCTGTTCAGTCAGGCTGATGAACTGGCGTTTCGACTCGAGAGAGTCGCTCAACGTGGCGGTTCCATAGCAGATAACCGAGCCCCACTGGTCTCCACAAAGCTCGTCTAACTGAAAGCACGCCTGCGAATTCGCCTGAAGGTATGTGGTGACCTTTCCCTGTCGGGGAACGTGGAACCAGATCAGGGAATCGTCGTACACGAACGAGACTGGAACCACGTAGGCCTCATTCTCGAAGGCGAGGGCAATATGGCCGTAGGTGACCTTGTGCAGCAGTCGGTTCATTTCCTCCGGCGTCATCTCCAGTGGCGTGGCCTGATTGCTGTACATCGTGGTGCTCCTCTCGGTTCCGCGGACGTGGCCCGGTGGCAGTGCCTCTATCCCGGGAGATTCGTGGGTGCGGGGCGTTTGAAAACGTGTTCCTCGACGACGTAGCGTCGGGTGAGCCGCGAATCCTGGAAAAGATCCTCGTCTGTCCGTAACTCCGCGGCGTCCGTGGTATTGCGCCAGGTCAGATACTCCTCCAGTGCGTCCATGTCCTCGAACCACAGTTCGGCGACGCCGTCAGGCTCTTCGGGGTTGTCGGCGGTCGTCATCGGGACGTTCTGCGTGTAATGCAGGAGTCCTGGCGCCATCTGCAACATCAGAGGGCCGTGAGTATTCATCCAGTATGAGAGAAACTGTTCCCTGCTGACGCCGGCCTTTCGATAGATGAGCGCGATAATCTTCGTCAAGGTCTGTTCTCCCGCACATCCTGCATCGACATTCCCCATTCTAGCCTGATAGGGTCGCTGTGGGAAGCCCCGGTTCCGGCGATTTCAGCCTCCGGCATGCCGGCCAGGCATGTTGGCGGAGTTTATGTCAGTGAGAACCCCGCCGTTCCGACGATCTGTTGTTGCAGAGCGGGGCTGGCGCACGTAGCCGCGGTGCGGTATCGTATGGGTGGAAGTCTCGCGGAAGTGTGGTCGCTAGTCTGTGCGTCGGGATGTACTTGGGGCATTGGCCAATGCTGACGGCTCGCCGGGAGTTGTGTTCCTGCGACGCTCGGGAGGCAGGGTCAGGTCGGGCGAGCATGACGTTGGTCTTGTAACGTGTCTGAGTAGCGCTGGTGAACCTGTGGGGTGGAACCGATGAGATGGAGAGGACTGCATCTGAATAAGCGCGAGTGGATAGCAGTTATTGTGGTTGCCTTTGTGCTGGCCGTCACGGCGGTCCTGTGGTTAGGTGCGGGAACGGCGGGCGACAGGATGCTGTGTGGCGCGGTGCCTTTGCTTGGGATCTACTGGTGCTCTGCCCGCTAATGCAGGGTCGGCAATGGCATCGGGAGCAGGGGACGCACCAATGTCCTTCGCGTATGCGCGAGTTCGACCTCTCCGTCTCACACATGAACCATCATTCGGTTTCTTGGGGAACCTTGCGTAGGAGGTTGTTGTGACTGCACTTGGAATCATTGTGTTGATTGCGTGGATCGCTGTCGGCATCGCGCTCATCGCGATTGGTGTGTGGCGATTCGGGAAGGCACTGAGCTGGATGGTGCGGAGTCTTGCTCTGCTGCTTGCGGCCCTTGGAGGTGGCTACCTCGTCCTCCTTGTAATGGCAATGGTCCTGCAATGGGAGCCCTGGTCGGCAATGCTGGTGCTGCTGATCGTGGGTGTTGTGCTTGCCGCATTTATATTCTGGGTGAGCGTCCTTGCAGACTGCCTGCTGAATGAGCCCAGTGATGGCATGGGCAAGCTGGTCTGGGTGCTGGCGATCGTGTTGACGTTCGTTATCGGCGCCGCAATCTATCATTTCGGAAGACGACCGCGTCGGCTCCTTGAGTCAAGTAAATAGCGGCCCGCACTCAGTGCGGGCCGCATCACCTTCAATCCGGGGATCTGCTAGTCAATCTTCTTGAACATACGTCCGGGAGTGCCGCACACGGGGCAGGTTGACGGTGCGTCCATTTCAGAGGTGAACCCGCACACCGGGCAGACGTAGTAGACGTACGTCTCACATTTCTCTCCAAGCGTACTCAACGCGTTCTCAAACAGCGCGCCGTGCACCTTTTCCACCTCGTTGGCGTAGTTGAAGGACTGCAAGGCCTCTCTGTGTCCCTCTTCCTTCGCCGCTTCGATCATCTCCGGGTACATTTGCGTGAACTCGTGCGTCTCGCCCGCGATGGCCTCCTCAAGATTCTCCCGGGTGCTCCGGATAGCTTTGAGTGCTCTCAAGTGATTGTGCGCGTGCACTGTCTCCGCCTCGGCTGCGGCGCGAAACAGGCGGGCGACCTGTGACAAGCCTTCCTCGTCTGCTGCCTGTGCGAACGCGAGATACTTGCGGTTCGCCTGCGATTCACCCGCGAACGCTTCCTTCATATGCTCTTCTGACTTCGACATGCTCTTCTCCCTCCCGTAGTCGTATCCCTGTGTGTCAATTGGTGGTGGAGTAGTCTACCGTGACGGGCCGTATATTGCCAAGATCAACGTTCGTTACTAACCACCTCACGGACCTGTGGCCTCTCCCACATGAAGTTGAGGGAGAATGCTTGCGAACTGGTCCTGACAGATCCTGCTTACCCTGGAATCCGGCACTGATAGACTATGCATGATCGCGATTCTCGAAGAGAGGAGAGCCGAGACCATGGCGAGGAAACTTCGCATCCTCAGGGCGAGTGATCTGAACGGCACATTGGATATGCGAGACGTGTTGCCGCTGATCGAGCAGGCGTTTTTCGAGCGTGGCATGGGGCGAACCGAAATGCCCCCGAAAAGCTACCTTCATTTCCCCTCACACGAGGGCGTACTGCTTATCATGCCCGGAAGTCTGCCGCAGATGGACGAGGCAGCGGTGAAACTGATCAACGTGCACACACGAAATCCAGTGGACCACGGACTTCCCACGCTGATTGCCACCATCGTCCTCATCAGCCCGGACACCGGCGAACCGGTGTGCATTATGGACGGGACGTACGTCACCGGTATGCGAACGGGCGCGGTGTCAGGTGTGGCGACGAAGCTTCTGGCACGGAAGGCTTCCCGCGTGCTGGGGATCGTGGGAGCCGGGTTCCAGGGGCCGTTTCAACTCGAAGCGGTAAGACACTCAATGCCTGTTGAAGAGGTGCTGGTGACGGACCTTGTTCCCGAACGTGCGAGGAATCTGGCTCAGATGGCGGAAGGGTTCGGGCTGGCTGCGCGTGCCTGTGAGACAGTGGAGGAGGTGGTTAGGGGCTGCGATGTACTGGTCACGGCGACGCCCAGCGACCGTCCCATCGTCAGGGATGAATGGGTACGTGAAGGGATGCATATCAACTGCGTTGGCACCTATGCGAAGGGCAAGCAGGAGATTGACCCTGCCATCCTGAAGCGCTCGATAGTGGTGGTCGATGATTGGACGCAGGCGAGTCATGCTGGCGAGATCAACGTGCCGGTCAGTCGCAATGAGTTCGATCGCTCGGGCGTCTACGCGGAGCTTCCCGAGGTAGCTGCCGGTCTCAAGCCCGGACGTACCGACGATCGGGACATCACCGTTTTCGACACCACGGGTCTGGCCATACAGGATGTGGTCACGGCGTGGAAGGCGTTCGAGGTGGCTGAGAGAGAGAACCTGGGATCGGTTATCGACCCACTTTACACGTAGAATGTCCGTAGATGATGTAAATCTGAGACGTCAGTCAGGGTCTTTCCATGGCGTGTGGGGCATTCGCATCAGGATAAGGGAGGGTGGATATCACGTACGTCAGACACCTTCTCCAGAGCCATTGCCGCCCGAATGATGTCTCCCTCCCGAAAATGACGGCCGACGAGCTGTATCCCGATTGGCAGTCCGGTGGAACTCAGCCCGAAAGGCACTGACATCGCCGGGGACCCGGTGAGGTTCCACGGGTTTACACAGATCAGCTTCCGTCTCGCCTTGATACTCCTGCCGTCAATGCAGAGATCCCTGAGCCCGTGCGGGTACGCCGTCAACGGCATCGTGGGACACAGGAGGAGATCATACGCACGGAAGTAGGCTGCCATGCCCCGTCTCAGCGTCTCCCAGTCCGCCATGCACTTGCAGTAGTTCCGGACGTCAGGCCACGGAGCGGCCAGGCGCCGCTGCATGACCGGTGACAGCTCGGATTCACGACCGCGGACTATCGGCTCGAAATAGTAGCCTGTCTCGAGGCTCCCGGTGATCGCCGGAATATCGAGGGCGTTGGTCTCCTGCAGCCCCGGAAGTGAGACGTGCTCCCCCTCGCATCCTGCGAGCCGTAGTCGCTCGGATGCCTTCTCCACTATGGTCTGTATCCCAGGGTCTACCGGTGCGAACACTTCGTCCGCCAGCCAGCCGACACGCAGCTTCAGTGGAGCGTTGGTTTCGGGAAGGGCCGGCGGATCCATGGGGATGCACCATGGATCGATGTCGTCGACTCCCGACATGATATGCAACGCGAGGGCAGCATCGCGCACGGTTCTCGCAAGTGGCCCCACGTGCATAGTTCGCAGCAGGACATCGGGCAGCAGCCCGGTCAGTGGGACGCGGCCGTGTGTGGGTTTGAAACCCACCACGCCACAATAGTGTGCGGGCATGCGAAGCGAACCGCCCACATCGCTCCCGAGACCGAGGGGCGTAAGCCCTGTGGCAAGCGCGGCGGCCTCGCCCCCGCTGGAACCACCGGGGATGAGACCAAGATCCCAGGGGTTGTTCGTTCGTCCGAAGATACTGTTATCGGTCTCCCACCAGAGGGTGAACTCGGGCGTGTTGGTTTTGCCGAGAAAGATCGCCCCTGCAGCCTTCAGGCGAGCCACCGCAGTGGCATCAATGTCGGAAATCCGATGCTCGAACAGCTTCGATCCACACGTCGTGCGAACGCCTGCCACCTCGAACGAGTCCTTGCACGTGAACGGAACGCCGTGCAGTGGGCCGCAAGCGTCACCTCTCATCACTGCCTGCTCGGAGGCCCTTGCGTTCTCGAGGACATCGTCGGCCATGGTCACGATCGCGTTAAGTTGCGGATTGATGGCGGAGATGCGTTCCAGCACGGCACGTACGAGCTCAACCGGAGAAATCTCCCGGTTTCGGATCCGGCGAGCGAGTTCGGTGGCGTCCGCGAAGCAGATGTCCTCGTGCATGGCGTCTGTTCAGGTTACGTGGTCAAGATGACTGGTGGCAATGGGTGGCGCTTCGATGTGCACTCGATAAGCCACATTTCGTGTTCGTCAGACGAGTTGGAATCGTGTCAAAGCGACCTCAGCGTCCACGGAAGTACTGCCAGGAGGGCGAACAGGCCGGTTGTGGCGATGTACTTGATGGCGATGAATGGTGCGGGGTTGAGCGTGCCAGGGGAGGTTGCCGCCGCCACCATAGTCCCGTCGATGAAGCCCACCACGAAGCCGACTATGGTGCCAACAACGAGTCCCTGGGGAATCCGTCTCACTTCGTTGAGTCCCCAAGAGCCGCCTCCAGCCAGGAACCCGAAACCACCGTAGAGCCAGAAGTGGGCTGCAGACGGAGTGACGAAGTCGATGACAAGGGCTATCACCAGGCCCATGGTGCCCCATATGATCGCTGCTCGAGCTATCACGACGTAGAATCCTTACGTGAAATCATGATGGACACTCATCCCCTGACCGGTGGCGTCAGGCAAGAACGGATATGCAGGAGGTAGAAGTCGGATGGCTGTCGTCGTGGTGACTATAGATGCGGAATGGGTGGGTGTCAAGAGAGTCGTGAACCCGGGCAGGGGGTCCTTTCGAGAGAGAAGAAGAGGATGAGAAGAGCCGACCGCGATACGTGGAACCACGGAAAACGGGCGGCACTGCATGTGCCGCCCGTCGATCGTACGTTGTGTGTTGTGTTAGAGCCTAGCCGGCGACCGGTATCCCATCACCAAATTGTCGGGCATCGCCATCGCCGATCGCCACGGTTTCAGTCGCCAGTCTATCCTGGACTGACGGGGTAGGTCCCTCGCTCGTGTTGTCTCCCTTCGCTGCACAGGCGGATAGGAAGAGCATCATCATCAGGCCGCCAACCGTATACAGACCACTCGCGTACATCTCCACCTGTTCCTCCTCTTTAACCGATTCGGCTTCTTATAAGTAGTTGATGCGCCCTCGCCAGTGCATCAGGTCTCTCTCGTCTTCTCACACGAGATGCTAACAGTCAATTGTTAAGACTCCGTGAATTGGGGCGGTGTTCCAGGTGAATATGCGGCGTTGTATCAGCCCGCTATGAGAGTCTCCTCGTAGGCATTCACCAGGTCTGACACCGTTAGTGTGATGCGGCCGCCGCTGACGGAATGCGGCACCAGGGCCTTGGGGTAGTTGGCACACGGTCCTTCGATTCCACTTCCGTCCTGCGCGTCGAATAACGTGTGACAGGCGTCGCAGTCCAGGACCTTACCCTTAAGAGTGAAGCCGCGCGAACCACACGGTGGACATGCGTTCGCCCTGACCTGGATATCACCATCAAGTATGTAAGCCATGAACGCCAGGGGCTGCCCTTCCTGCTCCATTTCGAAGTGCAGGTTAGTGTGTTCTTCAAGAAGCGTGAGGGGCATCGTGGCGGTACCATTGCTCATCTCCACATCTACCCACGTGCCGGGGATCGGCTCCCCGCTGCTTGCCGGTGACGCGCATGCCGCGAGTAGAAGTATGCTTGCCAGCGCTCCCGCCACTATCAGACCATATCGTCGTTTCATTGCTAATTCCTCCAGTCTATTAGGTCAATCGAACTGAATCGTATCGACTCCATCATCTTGCGCAACAGGGAGGCAGAGGGACGGCGTCGGCTTCCTGCTCAGCCGCGTCCGGCTGATCTGTCAGAGTCTCTGTACCAGACGCAGTTCGTGTGTACGCATGTTGCAGATCGACCAGCGACATCGTGATCGTGTCGCCTGATATCGTTACAGGCACATGTCCTTCGGGATATCCCGGATCACCGTTCTCCGATAGCCCGGTCACGTCATCGAAGACGGTCCCACAGGCACCGCATAGGAGTACATCGCCTTCCCGGTCGACAGCCAGCTCTCCGCAGGCAGGGCAGACCGTTGCCCGTACGATGAATGTCTCATCAATGAAATAGCCGACGAACTCCACCATGTCTCCGAAGAAGGGCACTTCGAAATGCACGTGGTCGTTTGCAGCTGCGACTGACAGGAGACTCTTCACCTCATCCCCGGCAACTGTCGGGTAGTCCCAGACGTGAGTCGTGCCGATTGACGGGTCGACACGTGAACCGGGTGTAATTGCTGGCAGGGAGGCGGAAGGCGTGGTTCCCTCATCCTCCGGCGTCTGTGAGTCCGAATCATGAATCTCGATGTCCTGTGGTTCCGGTTCCGCAACCTGTGATTCCAGAACTGACGGAGCACCGGGCGCACTGCATGCAACCGCAAGGGACAGTAGCGGGATCGCAACTAAGATCAGTCGGTGCCGTTTGAACATCATTGATTGCCTCCTTGAGTCGCGGTCTATCTCATCCCGGCCGGTCGTCCACATCAGGACTGCCTGCCGAGAATCCATTTACGTTCGATAACAGAATCTTCCTTGAACTATCCAGCAGCAGGGATCGTGACGCAATGCATGTCATGGATGCGGGACGTGAACAACGAAGATCTCGTCAGGAAGAAGTGACAGTGGCTGGAAGATGCATGTTATCAGCAGTCTTCAGGTTCAACTGCATCCAGTCCGATTAGTCTGTTGCGGGGCGCTCATCAGGTATAGGACCAGCGATGCCACACCGATGCGATCGGTACTACCCGCACGTGGAGCACCTGCGTGCATCTGATGGAGTATCACGAAGTCCCTCGAAGAGCCTTTCCTCGCCTGCGGCGGTGCGTTCGTAGGCCACCTGCAGGTCATCAAGTACCATCACAATGGTTCCTGAAAACAGAGTGTTCATGATCCATCCCTCCGGATAGCTTCGGCCCTCGTTCTGCGCTACTCCGGTGATTGGGTCGAACGTCGTGCCGCAGGACCCACAGGTCAGCACTTCCGGACCCCATTCCACAGATTCCTCCCCACAGTTTGGACAGACTGCAGCACGTACGAGGAACGCTTTGCCCACGAAATGACCCATGAACCTGGCGGACCCATCATTATGGGGAACCTCGAAGTACACGTGGTCAGACATCTGTGCAACGGACATAAGTATCGTTGCCGTCCTTGTATCAAGAAGTGGTTCGGCCCAGATCTGGCCCGACGTGGTCTTCGCCGACAGGCCCGTGAACTCTATCTCATCGGCAGGATTGGACGGATCCGCATCCGCCGGGTCTCCGATGCTATTCGTGTTCTCGTCCGTACCTTGCGTCGCTTCGTCCACTGCTGCAGGCGGTGACTCCCGCTCAATAAGGTCGGTTATGGCGGCGCACGCTGTGGTCAGTGCCAGCAGCGGAATTGCCAGGAGTATGAGCAGAGATCGCCTGCGCATGATCAGTTGCCTCCTTACGATGCGACCCGCATCATATTATCATCGCTTGACGGTTCTTTGATATTCGCTGGGTGATAATCGGCAACCCGCAATGGTGGGAGCCCGCGGTTGTGAACAGTCGAACGTGAGACCAGCCGTCCGTCGGTCAATTCAACTATCTCCCGCGCGCAGCGAGCGAGTTGCGGGTTGTGGGTCACCATAACGATGGCGCGCCCCTCATCGTTCAGTTCCATGAACAGGCTCATTATCTGCCGGCCGGATGCCTGGTCCAGGTTTCCTGTAGGTTCATCGGCAAGTATGAGCGAAGGGTCGTTTACGAGTGCTCGTGCAATAGCCACCCTCTGCTGCTCACCTCCGCTCAGTTCCGAGGGGCGGTGGGACGCCCGGTGCTGCAGGCCGACCCGGTTCAGCATCTGCTGTGCCCGTTGAGCCTTGGCGTGTTCACCTCGAAAGACCATCGGGAGCGTCACGTTCTCCAACACCGTCAGCGACGGTATCAGGTGATACTGCTGAAATACGTAGGCGAGACGTCCACGGCGGAACGTGGTCAGGTCCTCCTCCGACAGCAGATCGAAGCGCTCACCGTCGAACAGTATCTCTCCTCCCGTGATGCGGTCGACACCACCCATGACGTTCAGCAACGTCGACTTCCCGCTGCCCGAAGGTCCCACGACCGAGATGAAGGCTCCGAGTTCAACTATGAGAGATATCTGGTCAAGGGCAACCACCTGGGCATCTCCCTGCCCGTACACTCGCGATACATTCTTCAGTTCAAGCATCTGATCGATCTCCCTCCTACGAGGACGTTCTTACAGCGTCTGCCACGCGCATACGCGCAGCGCCGAGTGCGGGGTGCAGGGCCGCGACCATCGATATGGCAGCGGCCAGACCCACTGCGAGTGGGATGTACTCGAATACGGGCGTTACGACCACACCTCCAAGTACGAACGGCCCGACGGCCATGGCGAGCAGTAGTCCAGCCACGTATCCGCCGATTCCTCCCAGCAGTCCAAGGAAGACGGCCTCCTGAATGAACATCGACAGTATCTGTCTTCGGGACGCACCCACGGCACGCATGATGCCGATATCCTTTCTTCGCTCCGCCACCATCGCTGACATGGCGTTCATGACGCCGAACAGTCCAACCAGAAGTGTCACCGAGGCGAGCATGAGCACGATCGCACGCATTCCATGCCACATACCGAGTTCCGCTTCCGCCACCTGCCGGACGGCGACTGCATGAACGCCCGGAATGTCCATGGTAAGCGCGTGCGCGATCTTCTCGACGGGACATCCGGTGCAGAGCGCGCGCACGTCCACAGTGGACACGACATGGCCCTTTCCGGAAGTCTCCTGAAGGGTGGTCAGTGGTACGAAAAGCAGGAAATCGTCGTTGGATCCGCTCTCTCCCAGCACTCCTGCGACGGTGTAGTCATGTCCTGAGATATTGACTGTCTGGCCAACGGACAGCCCGAGTGAACTGGCCGCAACGGCCCCCGCTACGATATCACTGGTGCCCGTGAGGTAACCGCCCTCGGAGAAATCCCACCATACGCGGATCGCCCGTTCCTCACCCGGCGACACACCGACGACAGTTACGTTGCGCTCATCCACCGTGGCCGGAAGATACAATCGAGGGGCAACGATTGCGATGGGGCCAGGGGTCGATATTCCCATGTCGGCACGTATCGCATCATCCGCGACCTGTTGAATATGCGGCAGTACTGCGTTGTCCAGCATGGTCTCACCAACTGTGACGGAGCCCATGGTCAGTCCCCCGAGTTCCACATTCATTCTGGCCGTGTCAGGGACAATCGTCAGATTGGGACCGTACCGCTCAAGTTCCAGGCGCAGCAACTGCTCTCCGGAATTTGCCACGGTAAGCATCGCAATGACCGTCATTATGCCTATCGATACACCGAAGACCGAGTGGAACACGCGGCGCTTTCGCCGTAGCATGTCCTTCACCACGATGGTGGTTAACCTCATGACCCCCCTCCTTGAGTGTCTCTGGATGACGTTCGCGGTGACAATGAGACCGGCTCCTGCAGTGGTCTGAACGATTGTGGTGTGCAGGAACCCTCCCCGGCGGTATCGGTGTCGGTCTGCATGAGATCGGCAAGAGTCTTTCCTCTGAGGACCTCACGCATGGCATCCGAAACCTCTACCCAGAGCGACCGCGTTGCACACTGGCCCGCACGGGAACAGATATCGGATTGAACTACACAATCTGTCGCACCGAGCGGACCCTCCAGCAGCCCGACTACGCGTTCCAGACTGATCTCTTCCGGCTTCGCCAGAAGTGACACGCCACCACCTGGTCCCCGGGTGCTTCGCAGTATGCCTCCCGAGATCAATGGGCCGACGATATGCTCGAGGTAAGACAGGGACACGTTCTGGCGTCGCGCAATCTCCTTGAGTCGCACCGGCTCATCCTTGCTATGTGTCGCAATATCGACGAGTGCTCTCATTCCGTATCGGGGCCGGGTGCTCAGCTTCATCGACGGTTCCTCCAGCGGAATTGTTGAGTAAAGTAGTCAACAATATACGTATGAGTACTCCCTTTTGGCAAACACTTCGGATCAGTCACTGGCTCTGGGTAATGAAACGCGCCCGTGTTATCACGTTGGCGCGAACTGGGCCCCACGATTCTTCAGCTGAAACAACATGGACTGCGGGCGGAAGAGTCTGATGGTCAGCGCTCACGCTGCACTGCTCGCCCCGGCTGAATGTCATGCCACAAATTAGCATGTGTTTGTGAAGGAGTCGTGAAGGCCATGAGGGAATCGCATGGGGAAGGAACTCCCATGGTGATCTTGTGGAATGCGACGTTACGGCGGTCTGTGCGCGCGGCCTCAAGAGAGGCACAGTGACAGCCCCTGACGGCGGCAGCCTCCTCGAAGGTCTTTGATCATAAGGGTTCCATCGACTGATCGCGCTATGTACTCTCCGCAACCTTACGGCAGTGATATCCTTGCACGGCGAACGTTGTGAAGAGCGGGAAGCAGCGTGGCTTTCGTAACAGCGTCCAACCGAAGAGTCTCCAGTAGTGCTTCCGGCCTTTCTCTTTGAGGCCCACAGTCCACATGCAGCGCAGCAACGCCCTTATGTAACGTGGGCTGACACTATCTCTGCGAACAGCCTGTGGCTGGTACTCCCTGAGAAACGTGAGTATGCGATCGTAATAGTGCTGCGGCGAATAGATCGTACTCACCACATGCCTGTAGCCGCTGACAAGGGGTTCTAATCCCATCTTCGGGACGAAGTTCGTCGAGCCGTCGGTGTTGTTGCCGGTCCCCCCGGGGAGGAGTCGATGCTCGTCCCGGAGACGCTTGTAGAGCGGGGTTCCTGGCGGTGCCATGAGCACACCAACCATTGCAGTGACGATGCCGCTATTCTGGATGAAACTGATCTGGTTTCGGAAGATGGAAGGTGGATCTCCGTCGAATCCGACGATGAACCCTCCCTGAACCTGGAGTCCATGGCGCTGGATGCGCTTCACCGATGCGAGCAGGTCGCGTCCTTTGTTCGGCATCTTGTTGCATTCAATCAGGCTTTCTTCATTCGGACTTTCGATACCTACGAAGACGGTATCGAAGCCTGCCGCAACCATCAGTTGCATCAACTCCTCGTCGTCGGCAAGATTGATGGAGGCCTCGGTAACGAAGGTGAACGGCCGCTTCCTGTCATTGCTCCACTGGATGATCGCAGGGAGGATCTCGTGTTTCAATTTGCCCTTGTTACCGATGAAGTTGTCATCCGTGAAGAAGACACCTCCACGCCACCCGTGATGGTACAGCGCGTCAAGCTCGGCCAGAACCTGCTCGCGTGTCTTGGTGCGGGGGACATGGCCGTTCATCACGACGATGTCGCAGAACTCGCAGTTGAAGGGACAGCCCCGTGAGTACTGCAGGTTCATCATCTGGTACCGACGATTCTTGACCAGGGACCACATGGGGATGGGGCTCGACGTGATATCCGGCAACTCCGGAGCAGAGTAGATGTGTCGTGCACATCCGTTCTGCAGGTCTTCGATCAGGCGCGGCAGTATGCCTTCCGCTTCACCATATACAAGATGGTCGACATCATCGAAACCGAGTTCCTCGTAACCCGGCCTGAAGAGTGGTCCACCTGCAACTATCCTGGTATCGAGGCGCTTACATTGGTCGATGATCTCGCGCGCAGATTCCTGTTGCACCACCATTGCGCTGATAAACACGTAGTCAGCCCAGACTATGTCGTCGTCTGTAAGCCTCGTCGTATTGGTGTCGACAAGTCTCTTCTCCCACTCCTCCGGCAGCATTGAGGCCACGGTCAGAAGTCCGAGGGGCGGGAAAGTTGCCGTGCGCGATACGAAGCGTAGCGCGTGCTTGAAGCTCCAGAACGTCTCCGGGATCTGAGGATATACCAGTAGCAGATTCATGTCGCCCTCCATTTGTGCTGGGATCAGGTTGAGTGCGGTCGGGCGGTGACGGCGGGGGTTGCCAGCGGGTCTGGTGCCCTTAGAACACCTTTCGCTACAGGATAGCTCGATTTTCGCGGCTTGTCATATTGTGGTCGACCGGGTTCGGATTGCGGGCGGGTGGCCACGAGCGTGCATGCGGTCCTCTCACGATGTCGTATGAGCTGTCGTACGGTGCAGGTACGCGACGCTGTGAACCTGTCTCCGTTGCACCACGCTGCGTTCGGCACCTGGAACGACGATCGAATCCAGTATCCGGATCAGTTGTTCATCCATGTGTGGGCACCATTTCCTCGTATCATATGCCGCCGTGGTCGTGGTCACAGACGTTGTCGCCTGTTGCAAGCTTCCCTTCCAGGAACGCCTTCACGATTGACTCAGGGTGATCGTTCGGTGCTCCGAGGATTACCTGAACCCGGTTCTCCTCGAAGAGGCTCACCGCTCGTGGCCCCATACCGCCGGCGATTATCGCCGATACGCCCTGCTCCGCCAGCCACCCCGGCAGGAATCCGGGCTGATGCCCGGGAGAGGGCACGAGGACTCTGTCGACTATGGTCCCGGTAGCGTCATCCACGTCGAACATTGCGAACGCCTCACAATGTCCGAAGTGCGTGGCCACGTTGCCATCTGTCACTGGTACCGCATATCTCATGGATTGACTCTCCTCGTACGTTCTGAATATGGCTTTGGTCTGCAGACTGCATGCGTCAGGATTCCTTGTCGTCGAATCGCGCACACACCGCCTCCCACGCCTGTTCGATCGGTGCTGTGATGTATCTGTCGCTGGTGTACTCAGGCAATGATACTCCTTCCACCTGAGCCTCGGTCACCCTGCGGTCGAATGGTATTCTCGCTGCCACGGTGATACCGTTGCTGTTGCAGTACCGTTCGATCTGTTGCGTTCCCTCTTCGTTGATATCGTGCTTGTTGATGCACACGAGGGCCGGTATGCCGAAGTGCCGGCACACCGACAGCACACGTTCCATGTCGTGAATGCCCGACAGCGATGGTTCGGTCACGATGCACGCGAGGTTCGCGCCGGAGAGCGACGATATCACCGCACAACCGATGCCGGGAGGACCGTCGTTGATGGTGATGTCCGTTCCCTCGCTGAGTGCGACCTCCTTCGCCTTCTGCCGCACAAGGTGAACCAGTTTTCCAGAGTTCTCCTGTGCGATACCGAGGCGGGCGTGGACCAGGGAGCCGAATCGAGTGTCCGAGATAAACCAGCGTCCGGCGAGGTTATCCTTCATACGGATCGCACCCGCTGGACACAGTCGGGCACACAGTCCGCAACCCTCGCAACCGACTCGTCCGATCGTGAAGTCGTGTATGGCTTCAAATCGACATATCTCCTCGCACAAACCGCAACGGGTGCAGCGTTCAATGTCTATCTCTGCCACCTGACCGCTCCAGAACTCGTGTTCCTCGCGCGTTGAGGGCGACAGGAGCAGGTGCAGATCGGCTGCATCGACGTCGCAGTCCGCCAGCACCGTGTTCTTCGCCAGTGCTGCAAACGCGCCCACGATGCTGGTCTTGCCCGTGCCGCCCTTACCGCTGAGAACGACGACCTCTTTCATGCGATACGCTCCCTGATATGCTGGAACAGCTCGAGAAACTGCTGTCGGTATTCCGGCAGTGCCTCGACCAGGGGTATGCCGCGCGAGTACGATTTCGCAATGCGTTCATCGAACGGGATCGTCATCAATAGCGGCACTCCCTCACGGTGGCAGTATTCTTCCGTACGCGTGTCTCCAATTCCCGCGCGATTGATAATGGCTCCGTGGGGAATGCCGAGTTCACGCATTGTCTCGACCGCGAGTCGAAGATCGTGCAGGCCAAACGGAGTTGGTTCGGTTACGAGGAGACAGAAGTCGCTTCCGCTCACCGCCTCGACCACGGGACACGATGTTCCGGGAGAGGCATCGATTATGGTGACGCCGTCGTTCCCGTGGTGTCGCTTGACGTTTCGGATGATGGGGGGCGCCATGGGTTGTCCGATTGTCAGCACCCCGTCCACGAACGAGAACCCGTCCGCATCGCCCTCCTCTACGATTCCGATCTCATGAGGAACCTCAGTGATAGCGCCCACCGGGCAGAACCGCGTACATGCGCCGCAACCGTGGCAGAGCTCCTTGAAGGTGAGCACTGCAGAACCGAGTACCACGATCGCGTTGAACGCACACACGTCCTGACAGACACCGCACGAGGTGCACATGGACTCATTGACGAAGGGCACCGGTATGGTCACCGGGCTGGTGCACGTGAGCCTGGCGTTCACGTAGATGTGGGCGTTCGGCTCCTCAACGTCGCAATCGAGCAGCGTCACCGGCATAGTGTCCTTGAGCGCCAGGGTAAGACTCGTTGCCACGAGTGTCTTGCCGGTGCCACCCTTACCGCTTGCGACAGAGATTATCATGTGCTAGCCCCGTGTCATCCTGGCGCCGCAGCGCGGACAGTTCATTGTGTTGCACGGGAGCCCGACCGTGTGTGATGCTTTCTCACCGCAGGCGGGACAGATGCACAGGCCACCCGGACCCGATCCCGGTTGGTCGCCGCTCATCCTTCCACGTCCGGCACCGCGCCCGGCACCGCGACCGGTTCTGGGGCCCCGCCCCCCCGGTCCTGTTCCGTTACCCCATGGCATCGCTGTACCTCCATGTTGATGTATGTTCAGCACCAGCACCCGCTGCGTGGTCACTGCTTCCCGTGAAGATCGTCGATTCGCTCGTTGATCTCCTGTACCTGTGTGCGAACGCTCTCAATCTGCCCCTGCAACTCTTTGAGCAGTCCGACGAGGATTGAGTCTGGCTCGTATGGG
>PWUO01000040.1 GCA_003562555.1 Dehalococcoidia bacterium | reverse complement strand
CGCATATCAGAACGACCTGAACCAACTGGCGGATTTCATGGTGTCGGAGCAGGACAAGGGGCTCCTCACCTCGCAGGAGGAACTCCTGCTCGCGTATCTTGTTCACCTCAAGGGGAAGGGGTACTCACCTGCGACCTCTGCACGCAAAGTCGCATCTGCGCGTTCTTTCTTCAAGCATCTCGTGGAAACCGGGAAGCTGAAGGAGAATCCGATACGCAATCTCGCAAGCCCACACGTGAACAAGAAGGCCCCCCGTGTCCTGACTCAGAATGAATATGCGCAACTGCTGGCCGTTCCCATGGCACTGTCAACCCCCGAAGCCCGTCGTGACGTGGTCATGCTCGAGCTACTCTACGCCACGGGGTTGCGGGCGAGCGAGGTTGTCTCACTCCAATTGAGCGACCTGGATCTTGACCATGCAACCCTCACCTGCAGGCAGGGAAGCTCGCGCAGGGCGGTGCATCTCACCGCCGACGTAACACAGTTGATCCGCGAGTACCTTGCGAACGGGCGGCTCGACCTCCTGTACGACGAGCGCGAGACGGCTCTATTCCTGAACCGTCGTGGTCACCAGCTTACCCGTCAGGGTTTCTGGCAGATTGTGAAGAACTACGCCGAGCGCGCCGACCTTGGAAACCGCGTGACCCCACACACCCTCCGACACAGCTTCGCGGTACGCAAGGTCCAGAGCGGCGCCGACCTTCGGACGCTTCAGCAGGCACTGGGCCACGCGTATATCTCAAGCACCAGGGTATACAAGCAACCACTCTCTACAGCGAAGTAGGAATTATGGGAAAGAAGCAGCGCCGCAAACAGCATCATAGGATCGCCACACAACCGCCGGCCCAGCAGGAGACTCCCACGGCGCCCGACTCTCTCCCGCCAGTTCGTGAATTGCGCAAGGAGAAGGCCGTCGCCGCGCCGGCCAGACCGACCGCCAGTTGGGCGGACTTCCGGGAACGCTATCGCTACGTCAACTCCGAGCTTAAGCGTATTGGAGTGCTGGCCGCTTCGTTCCTCGTCGTGCTGCTGATACTGACTGCCATACTCGGCTAGTTACAAGCGGGGTTGGTTCTACGTGGACCTCGAGACAGCAAGAGAGAAACTCTTCAAACACCTCTCATGGGAGATTCGGGACAAACGCGTCATCAAGGCGATGCGCAAAGTGCCCCGCGAATTCTTCGTCCCCCCCGCACAACGCGACCTCGCGTATGAGGACCGTCCCCTCAGCATCGGGTATGGGCAGACTATTTCGCAGCCATTTATTGTGGCGATGATGATCCAGGCACTTGACCTCAAGAAGACCGATAAAGTGCTGGAACTCGGAACCGGCAGTGGGTACGTTGCGGCCATTCTTGGCGAGCTCGCCGAGAAGGTCGTCAGCGTGGAGATAGTGCCCGAGCTGGCGGAGTACGCTCAGTCTACCCTTTCCGACCTTGGCTATCAGAACGTAGACGTTCACCTCGTACCCAAGTCCTCTCTCGGCTGGATGCCGGACGCTCCCTACGATGCGATCCTCGTGTCGGCTGGTGCCCCGTCCGTTCCACAGATGCTTCTCGGCCAGTTGAAATGGAACGGCCGACTCGTGATTCCGGTCGGGTCACGCTGGCAACAGGAGCTCACCAAGATCACTCGACTGCCCGAAGGCGATCGCGTGGAGAATCTCGGTGCATGCTATTTCGTGCCGCTGCTGGGTGAGGGTGCGTGGAACGCCTGAGGCGAAGACTTAATGAAGTTGGGAAGTGCCCCCAAGGGGATTCGAACCCCTGATCTCCAGCTTGAAAGGCTGGCGTCCTAGGCCTCTAGACGATGAGGGCACGCGGAAACATCACGGAAACACGGGCAACTGGTCAATGCCACTCGACTCCTCGAATCCGAACATCAGATTCATGTTCTGAACGGCCTCTCCAGCCCCGCCCTTGACAAGATTATCAATAGCACTGATAACGAGCAAACGGCCCGTCCTGGAATCGTAATGCGGAAACACGTGACAGTAGTTGCTGCCCCACACATGTTTGGTGGCGGGCGGCGTATCTACCACGACGACAAATGGCGATGCCGCGTAGAACTCCCGGTACAGCACGGCTATCCGCGAGCTTATATCCGCCGTCCCGGAGACCCACTCAGGACGCAGCCGCATGTAACAAGAGCTCAGTATCCCCCGGCTCATGGGGATGAGATGTGGCAGGAACAACAACTCTCCCACGCGGTCACTTAGCAATCGACATTCCTGCAGAATCTCCGGATGGTGGCGGTGGCCTCCGACCGCATATGCCGCAACGCTCTCATTGCATTCCGCGTAGTGCGTAGTGAGCGTAAGACTCCGGCCCGCTCCTGAGACGCCCGACTTGCTATCAATGATTATGTCACCATCAACGATTCCCGAGGAGAGTGCCGGTGCGACCGCAAGAAGTGCACCGGTCGGATAACAACCGGGATTGGCGACAAGACTTGCCTCTCTGATACGATCGCGATGCAACTCAGGCAACCCGTATACAGCGGAATCCAGCAGATGCGGACAGGGGTGCTCGACGCCGTACCACGACTCATAGGTCTCCCGACTCCTGAGCCGGAAATCTGCGCTTACGTCTATGACCTTCATCCCCTCCGCTACAAGCGGCTCGCATGTCTCTGCACTCGCCTTGTGCGGCATGGCGCAGAACACTACATCGACCGGTGCATCCAACTCGGACTGTATCACGAGGCCCGAACTGGAGAGGTGCGGGAACACCTCGGCAAGTCGCTTGCCCGCGGCACTGCGACCAGTGACGCAGGTGACCTCGACCTCGGGGTGGCGCAGCAGTATACGCGCCAGGTCAACGCCGATGTACCCGGTTACATTGATGATGGCAACGCTTCGTAGTGGCATGTCGCAGGCCTGCAATTATACACTACGGAATGCCCGCACCTTATGCGTCGCATTCGTGATTCAAGTACAACAGCCGCTTTGACGCGAAGTCGACTTTCTTGTAGATTAAACGTTTCATTCCCCGAATGGAGGCAATCTGACAATGCCCAAAATATTCTTCATCGACGTAACGAACCGGGACGGTGTGCAGACCGCACGACTCGGTCTCTCCAAGCTGCAGAAGACGATGCTCAACCGCTACCTGAACCAGATGGGCGTATTCCAATCTGATTTCGGGTTTCCCACAACAAGGCACGAGACCATGTACCTTCAGGCGAACCTGGAACACCAGGAAAACGGACCCATGCGCCCGATCAGGTTGGGCGGGTGGGTGCGCGCCACT
>PWUO01000180.1 GCA_003562555.1 Dehalococcoidia bacterium | reverse complement strand
GAACTGGGTGTGATACTTCTGGGCGATCGCTGCAGGAGTGGTGTTCTCTTTCTCCGCCCGGATAGTGATTGGTGCTCCATGCTGGTCGCTGCCGGACACCATAATGACCTCGTTCCCAATCAGGCGATTGAAACGAGCGAAGATATCCGCAGGAAGGTATGCACCGGCTATGTGTCCAAGGTGCAGCCGGCCATTCGCATAAGGCCAGGCAACGCCGACATGAATGCGCTCAGACAAGGTCGCCTCCTTACCATCATGCCACGGGATCGAATGACGAATGGGACTCCGATACTCGGGGCGAAACTCGATTATAGCCTACAGCAACATCGGATTCCAGCGCTTCCTTGACTCGATCCAGTGCGCGGGGTATATTCTCTTCCACTCTTAACCGCTGGAGGGTCCATGCAGTATCCCAAGTTCAAGGAGATGGAGCGAGCCTACGGTTTCGACGAGGTCGCGCTGGTTCCAGGAGATCTCACGGTAAACCCAGATCAGACAGACCTAAGCTTTGCTGTCGGTCCACACCAATTCGAGTTCCCCATCATGGCTTCGGCCATGGACGCTGTCGTAAGTCCCTCCAGCGCCATCGCCTATGGCAAGCTTGGCGGCCTGGCCGTGCTGAACCTCGAGGGCGTGCAGACACGCTACGAGGACGCTGATGCAATACTCGAGAAGATCTCGGTCACGCCGCAGGCGGAAGTGACGGCCCTGCTGCAGAAGCTCTACGCAGAGCCAATCAAGGAGGAATTGGTCGCGAAACGCGTTCGTACCATCAAGGAAGGTGGCGTTACCTGCGCGGCTTCATTAACGCCCGCCAACACCAAGCGACTGGTTCCAGTCGCACTTGACGCAGGCATGGACATCCTCGTCGTGCAGTCTACCGTGACAACGGCCACCCATCTCTCCAAGAGCGCAAAGGGATTGGTTCTCAGCGAACTATGTGAACAAGTTGGCATTCCGGTGATCGTTGGCAACTGCTGCAGCTACAATGCGGCCCTCGAGCTCATGCGCACGGGTATCGCTGCAATTCTGGTAGGCGTCGGACCGGGCGCGGCCTGCACCTCACGGGAGGTCCTCGGAATTGGGGTCCCTCAGGTTTCTGCGACATCGGAATGCGCCGCAGCCCGCGAGACGTACGTTAAGGAAACCGGCCGCTACGTCTCAATCATCACGGACGGTGGTTTCCGTGTCGGCAGCGATGTCTGTAAGGCGTTTGCCGCAGGTGCCGATGCGGTCATGATCGGATCTCCTCTTGCACAGGCAATCGGAGCTCCAGGCCGCGGATACCACTGGGGCATGTCCCACCCGCACCCTGCACTCCCCAGGGGTACCCGGGTGAAGGTGGGTAGTGTGGCAACGCTTGAGCAGATTCTGTTCGGTCCGACCTCAGTCACCGATGGCACACAGAACTTCGTGGGTGCACTGCGCACAAGCATGGGGATGTGCGGCGCGCGCGATATTCGCGAGATGCAACATACCCGAATGATCATCGCACCGTCCATCAAGACTGAGGGCAAGTACCTGCAGATGATTCAGGGCGCGTGAGCCACGGTTCCGGGCGACCTGCCTTCCCGTAAGCCTAATGAACAACGGCCCGCCAGGCGGCGGGCTGCACTACTCTTGCCGGGTTCGCGAACGAAGCGAGCTGGCCGGCACCGGTACCAGCTGCCCTAACGACGGCTACTCATCATAGTCGTCGTCTCCTTCTCCCTCATCATCCTCATGCGCGGGATCGGTATGAAACGAGCGGATACTGCTTCCGATGGCGACAACCGAACTACCTTCAACGCGACGTGCATCGTAACAGGCGCTGCACATAGTGTCATGAATCGCGGCAATCATCTCGACGCCACTATCCGCGTTGACCATGAGTGCATCAACACCAGCGCTCCAGAGTGCCACGATCTGGCCCGTCTCAACGACCCCATTGACCTGGAGCACCACCGGCTTGCCACTCACGCTGTGGACGCGCCTGCACGCAACTATGGCCGAGACTCGTGACAAATCCAGAGAATCGGCCCGCACCACCACTGCGTCGACGCCTAGTTCCGCCACTGCACGCAGCCGGCTGGCTTCAAGATCAGAGTCGACGACAACCAGACAGCCGCGATCCTTCCGAGCCAACGCATCGGCGGGGCCATCAAGGTCACACATGAGGAAATCCAGGGGAATCTGCGAATCATCATCGACAGCCCCTGCTTCAGGTCCTACCCATAGCCCGATGGGAGTGTCGTCACAACCTGACAGTGCGCGGCACCCTGAGGAGCCATTACACAGTTCATGATGTCCAAGCACCATCCCGTCAGCCCGCTGCAGTAAGGCACGCACCATCTCCTCTTCAAGGTCGGAATTAACGTAGACGAACAGAAGCATGCGCCGCGGTTGAGCCGCGGTCGTTCCGAAGCCGAACCCGATCGGCTTCGAAGTCCTATGAAGCCTCTGGAGTCGATCACCTATCTTGCTCACAGCAGTACTCCTGCAATCTTACTCAGGATTCGCACCGAATGATCGTGCGCCGCCAATCCGGCAGTGATGGCAACGCACGCGGGACGCACGGACAATGGACGAGCCACCCAACCGTGCTGCGTTCCCGGGGCGGCTCTGCAGCCCGGGGAGCGTCGTCCGAGATCGTGGCTACTCCTCCACAGACGTCGCAGTCTCCGGAGCAGCTTGCACTTCCTCCTCAATCCCCTCAGCTTCCTCAGCTTCCATCACCGGCCTGCGTTCGGCCTCGATCTTCACAACCACCAGGTCATGATCGTTGAGGATCGTCACACCGTCAGGAGGCCGGATATCTCCCACACGCAATGCGTCTGCAGCAGCTTTAAGGCCACTGATGTCGACATCCAGGCGTGCCGGAAGGTCCGCAGGCAGACACTCCACCATCAACGACGAGAGTTCCACCTCGAGGTTGTTCGCTTTCGATTCGAGAGCGGGTGCTTGTCCCACCATGTGAACCGGGACCTCCACAGTCATCTTCTCCTTGCTCTTAACCTGGTAGAAGTCCACGTGGAGCAAGAGTCCGCTCACGGGTTTTCTTTGAATCTCCCGGACTAGTACGGTCCTCGCCCTCTTCTCACCATGCACTTTGAGACTGATAAGTCGCGACGTGCCCGCACGCGCAAGGATCTTCTCCAGTTCCCCTGTCTCGCCTTCAAGCGCCACAGAACGCGCCCCATGCCCGAACAAGTGCGCGGGCGTGACACCACGGCGCCGCAGGGCTCTGTTGTGTTTACCGAACGTGTCACGATGTATTAGTTCAAGCGTGATTTTGTCCATAGACGGTTGCTCCTGTCTCTCGGGCTGCACGAAGTGCGACAGCCACGGCAATATCGACCTATGCTAACACCAGCACGGGCCTCAGGCAAACCAGCCGGTCACAGCCAACGAGCAACAGGCGCTTGCGTCTCACAACCGCCTTCCCTATCATTCAGACAGAGCATCGGGAATACGTAGTGCATCCCACATGCAGCCAATATTCGAACGGAGGTACCAAGCAATGAAACAGGACTACCTGCTTCCCAGCCCACCACCACCCGCCATCAGGGAAGCCATGGCAAAGGCGGTTCAGCGAAAGGAGAAGGGTCTGGACGTCTGCGATTTCAGCAGCGGGAACATAGGCAACCTGATGGTGAGCCAGCACGTTTTCTCGCAGATGGATGTGTCCGTGTCTGACTCAGTGCTTCCGGATCTGCGCGCCGTAGTTGAAGGCCTTCGCGACGGCCTAGTGGCTGCCTATTACCCGACCCCCCAGGCGGTCGCGTATTCGCCCACCGGTGGCACCGATCCGATTCGTGCACTGGTGGCACGCTACTACAGGGAACTGCACGGCGTTCCAATCTCAGACGAGGCCTCGGACAAGGTGATAGTCACTGCCGGTGGCCAGCAGGCGATGACGGCCGCTTTGCGGTCCATCAAACCTGGAACTCGCGTCCTTGTCCCTCAGTGGGAGTACGCCCCGGCCTCGGGCGTCATCCGCGCACACGGACTTGAGGAAGTCAGGGTCGCGATGAAGGATGACCTGTCGATCGACATGGATGACTTCCGTGGTAAGGCAACCCATGCGTCTGTCTGCTACGTGAGCATGCCTAACAATCCCACCGGCTACATGTCCGCCGAACAGTTGCGCGATATGGTCAAGGTGATGGTGGCCAACGAAGGCGCACTGGTCTGGGACGCCCCTTACCTGCTCACGCTCCTTCGTCTTGACGGCAAGACGGCCTCCTTCGACGCGAAGCTGCTTCAGGAGACCCTCAATGCGCTTCGTGAACTAGGGGAGGAATACCACCAGCACATGTGCATTCTCTCAAGCCTGTCTAAGTCCTGTCTGATTGCTGGACTCCGCTTTGGATTCGCCTACGGCAGCACTCAGTGGGTAGACAACATGGAAGCCATCGTCGGACGTGAGAATCTGAGCAGCCCAACGCCATCGTTCATCGCAGGGAAGGAAATCCTGCGCCGGTTCCTGGATCAGCCCAAGAGTTACGAGTGGGTCTGCAGGGTGCTCGCCAACCGTCTGAACATTCTCATTGAGGAGACCGGGCCTCATTTGATTCTCCCCGGCAACGGTCTGTTCGGCGCCCTCTACGTTCTTGTCAGCACCGGGAACCAGCCGTGCAAACCGTTTGCAGACCGCCTCATCGAGGAGAGCGGCATCGTCACCGTGGCCTGCAATCAGTTCTACGGCGGCGAGGCACACGCAGTCCGGCTATCGCTTGTTTCGGTGCCGTGGACCGAAAGTGAGGAAGGCTGGATCGCCAGTGTGAAGGCCCTTAAGTCCGCTTTGTCCTGACGGCATGACAGCCCGCCGCAGGAATTGTCGCGCATTGTTGCTGAAGCTCCGGTGCCAGTCCGGCCATCCGGCGTTTCGAAACGCCGGATGGCCTCGCGCCAGGCCGCAACCTGTCATCGCGGTTTACTTGCCACCTGCGCGCTGACTATAATTGCCAATCGGAGGTGTCAACATGAGTGAAGCCCTTGCCATAGTCGAGCAGATTCTCGACGAGCACAAGGAAATACATGCTAATTTCCAGGCTCTTGATCAGGTGACCGGCGACGTGGATGCCGCGGCACGGCTGCAGACCGACAGAACCAAGGACTATTTCGTGCCGAAAAGCCTCAACGACGAGGGACGGGGATTGATGCGCTGGAAGGAAATGCTCCAGACCATCGATGCCGGACTGAAGGCACACTTCCACAAGGAAGAGACTGCTTTGTGCAGTGCCTTCAAACGCGAAGGCACTCCGGATCTCGAATCGGCCCTGAACGAGCTGCTGACAGAACACGATGCGATCAACAAGCACGTGGCGAAGCTGCTCAAGGATGCCGACGACATCGCGTCGGGTGGAGCCAAGATCGAAGTCTGGGAAGGCAAGGGTTGGGGCATGAAGACCAACATCGAGCAGCTTCGCAGCGAGATCGCGAACCATGCAGAGAGAGAGCGCGAGCTCCTCGGACGCATGAAGACACATCTCCGGAAAGGCTGAACCATAACAGACAGGACGCCCTCAGCGGGTTCTGAGGGGCGCATGCCACGGCATGCGCCCCTCAGTGTGTTCTCGAACTGCAGCACGCGAATCACGCCAGCGCATCCCTGCTGCAAGCCCACGGGTTCGGGAAAACATGGGTGACAAACCGGTTCGGAAAGGACAAGCAAATCACATGTGGTTATAATACTGCTGCACACGATGCACGTGCCCGGGAGAACAGATACGGGCGCACGTCCTCTCTCAGTTGAGGGGAGAATGGCGCGCGAAAGGGGGTAACCATGGGTGTACGCTCAGGTATCGTAGTGACATCAGTTGTGCTCGCTGCTCTGCTGGTCACCGGCTGTGCTGCCAGCGGTGATGGCAAGGGACCCATTGAGGTGGGGTCCAAAATTGACACCGAAGGAGCGCTACTTGCCCACACGATTATGATCCTCCTCGAGGACAACGGCTTCGATGTGGTGGACAAATCGGAGTTCGGGCCAACGCAGATTGTTCGCAACGCGCTCATCAGCGGCGAGATCGATATCTACCCGGAATACACCGGCAACGGCGCCTTCTTCTTCGACGGAACCGATCCGAACGTCTGGAAAGACCCAGAGCAGGGCTACGAGACGGTGAGGCAGCTCGACTTGGAGGCCAATGACATAGTCTGGCTTACACCGGCACCGGCGAACAACACATGGGCCATCTCCGTGGTACGCGCTCTTGCGGAGGAGGAAGGTCTCAGAACGCTGGATGACCTGGCCACGTATCTCAACGAGGGCGGCAATTTCAAGCTCGCGTGTTCCGAGGAGTTCGTCACCAGCCCCGCTGCGCTGCCGGCTTTCCAGGAGGCGTACGGTTTCGAACTTGTCGACAGTCAGCTACTCGTACTGGCGGGGGGCAATACCGCCCAGACCCAACAGGCCGCCGCGCAGGGTATCGATGGGGTGAATGCGGCCATGGCCTACGGTACGGATGGCTCTCTCGCCGCGCTCGGACTGAAGATACTCGAGGATCCGAGGGGCGCACAGCCGGTATACGAACCGGCCCCCACCATCCGCGGCGAGGTATACGAAAAGTACCCCGAGATCGCGGACATCCTGGCGCCTGCATTCCAATCCCTGACACTGGAGACGCTTCAGGCACTCAACGCCCGGATCGCGCTGGATGGCGAGCGTGCTGCAGATGTGGCGCGTGACTACCTCACCGCGAACGGGTTCCTTGCGTGATCGGGTAACGGCAGTGACACAACAGGGCGAGGACCAACCCGCTCGAAGCCACGTCGCGGCACTCGGATGTCTTCTTGGCGTGATCTCACTTGCCCTGCCATGGCTCACACTACGCAGCAGTCGATTGGCTGCAGGCGAGAGTATCGGATTCATCGAGACATCCGGTTTGCCGCTGGCTCTGCTGATCAGCGCCTTGTGGTTCCTCGCGCTTGCGCTGAGTCTCAGGCCAGCCACCAGGAAGAGAACCTACGCGCTCGGTGTCATCGGGGCGTCGCTCCTGCCACTAAGCCTGCTGGCTGCCGGCATGGGTGCCGAAAGGCTGCTAAGCGATGCCCCATCAGTCGCCCGCGCCTCACTTGGTGGAGCGGTGTGGCTCGCCTTATTGTCGTGTTACCTGTTGGTCCACACGTCGGTCACCAGCTTACGGGACCGTCCGCTTGCACGCCGATTGATAGCGCTTGCCGGCCCGATGGTCATCCTCCTGCTGGGGCTCCTCGGAGTCTTCGACAGTCTCGCGCTTTCAGTCGAATTCGCCGGAAACGAACAGCGGCTTCTGCGTGAGACTGGCCGACATCTCCTATTATCCATGGGCAGCGTTACCATAGGTGCGTGCATCGCCATCCCCCTTGGCATTGCAGCGACACGCAACAGGCGAGCAGAACGACCCATATTCCTCGTCGCCAGCACGATACAGACTGTGCCAAGCCTCGCCCTCTTCGGACTGATCATGGCTCCTCTCGCCGCCCTGTCGTTTGCCTACCCCGCACTGCGAGAAATGGGGATCAGAGGTGTTGGGGCCACCCCTGCGCTCATCGCACTGATCCTGTATTCACTGCTGCCGATTGTGCACAACACCTATGCCGGGCTCAGGCAGGTCAGCCCCGCAGCACTCGATGCCGGACGAGGCATGGGAATGAGTCGCCGGCAACTGTCGTGGCGTGTCGAGTACCCACTTGCGCTGCCCCTTATCGGTGAGGGAGTGCGCACCGCAACAGTGCAGTCCATTGGCAACACCGCCGTCGCCGCACTGATTGGCGCCGGGGGCCTGGGGCACTTCATCTTCCAAGGTCTGGGACAGGCAGCTCCGGACCTGATCCTTCTTGGCGCACTCGCGGTGATTGCCATGGCGCTGACGATAGACGCGCTCGCACGCATTCTCATTCGTATACTCACGCCCGAGGGCTTGCGGCAGGAGGAAGGATCATGATCCAACTCGAGTCGGTGACGAAACGCTACGGCGACACGCTGGCGGTAAATGCACTCACGATGGCAGTAGCCGACGGAGAAGTGTGCGTCCTCATCGGGCCTTCCGGTTGTGGCAAGACTACGACTTTACGCATGATCAACCGACTCGTCGAAGCGACAACCGGACGCATCCTCATCAATGGAGAGGACGCGCGGCGAAGCCGACCGGAATTGCTGCGCCGCACCATTGGCTACGCCATTCAGAGCGTCGGGCTGTTCCCTCACATGACGGTTGAACAGAACATCGCAGTAGTCCCCAGCATCCTCGGATGGGACCATTCGCGCATAACACGCAGAGTACAAGACCTGCTTCAGCTGGTCGGACTGGACGCCCCCACCTATATGAGCAAGTACCCTGCCCAGTTGTCTGGAGGAGAGGCCCAGCGGGTGGGCGTCGCAAGAGCGCTCGCCGCCGACCCGCCGATTCTCCTAATGGACGAGCCGTTTGGCGCAGTTGATCCTCTGACGCGCGAGCGGCTGCAGCAGCAATTCCTCGGCATCCAGGAGAAGCTCAAGAAGACTGTCGTCCTGGTGACACACGACCTGGATGAGGCGGTCCGCCTCGCGGACAGGGTGGCGGTGATGAAGGAAGGACAACTGGTCCAGTACGATACGCCCGAGGCACTGCTCTCCACTCCGGCCGATTCCTTCGTTCGGAGTTTCGTTGGTGCTGACCGCGCCCTGAAGCGAATCTCTCGGATAGCGGTGACGACGTTGATGAAGCCCGCCGGCAGCCTCAGGCGCGTTGAGACAGGGTTTTCCGGAGAAGTTCCACACTCGCAGCGATACGCCTGGGTTATCGACGACGCCGGGCGCCTGCTCGGATGGGTGGATACACACCGCGAACATGAGGACGAATCCTTCTACCAGATCGACACGGCCGATATCGAGCATCTCACCGTACCGGAATCCGCTAGCGCACGGGAAGCGCTCTCTCGAATGCTCGGCCAGGGGGTTCGATCGATCCCCGTGATCGACTCGTCACAGCACCTTCTGGGAGAGGTGACGCTTCGCGACATTGAGGAGGTGACGGCTGAGTAACGTTCGTCACCGGAGAGGCATCCCTCTGCGCTGGTTACTGCTTGCCGGCGCCACAATTGCGTTTGCCTTACTCGTCAGCAGGGATGACTGGTGGCTGTGGTTTCTGGGGACGCTGTTTCCAGGTGAATCACAGCTGTTGCACCCACGCGCCAGCCTGCAGACACTGGTCCTGCAACACATGGCGCTTATTGCCATATCGAGCTCACTCACGATCGCAGTCGGCGTGCCTCTTGGAATTTTTGTGACACGCACCTACGGAAGACCGTTTCTGGCCGTCACCAACGATCTCACGGCCCTGGGACAGACGTTCCCACCGGTGGCAGTGCTGGCGCTGGCGGTCCCACTCACAGGTTTCGGTTTGCGGCCTACCGTGCTCGCGCTGTTTCTCTACGGACTGCTGCCGGTAGTGCGCAATACCATCGCCGGGCTTACCGCCGTACCGGGAGAGTCCCGAAGTGCTGCACGCGGCCTGGGAATGACGGGCGCTCAGATACTTCTGCGCGTCGAGTTGCCGCTGGCGGCCAGGGTGATTCTGGCGGGCATACGGACGTCGGTCGTGATCAACGTCGGCACTGCAATGATCGGCGCAGTCATCGGCGCGGGAGGGCTGGGGTCTCCCATCGTGGCAGGCCTTATCCAGAACAACCTCGCGTTCGTGATACAGGGTGCTTTGCCAGCGGCACTGCTCGCGCTGCTGCTGGATCAGGCAATCGCGGGCGCTGAGACCCTCGTCCCGGGATACCAGGCAGTGGACTGATCAGAGAACGGCAGCCTGGCCGTCGCGACGCGAATCGGAAGCTGCGCAGTAGCCTCCCGGCAGCGAAACCAGGAACTGCCCTCCACCGAAGACGGGGTCCCCATAGTCAGCCTCCTGCACGCGGTATCCGCGCTGACGAAGCCCATCAACCGCAGTGGGTGGAAACCCTCGCTCCAGCAACACTTCCCCACTGGGACTTACGTACCACCGGGGTGCATCGCACGCGGCCTGCGGATTCTGGCCATGTGCGCACACCCGAAGGAATGCTTGCAGGTGTCCCTGTGGCTGCATCGGACCACCCATTACACCGAAACTCATGAAAGCCCTGCCGCGCGACGTAACGAACGCCGGAGCCAACGTATGAAAGGAACGCTTCCCGCCGGCAACCACGTTCGGATGACGTGGATCGAGACTGAAGCAGGCACCCCTCGATTGGAGGCTGATTCCAGTTCCAGGAATCACGATGCCGGATCCGAAGTCGAAGTAGTTGGACTGAATGAACGACACCATCATCCCCGACGCATCGGCGGCCGTGAGGTACACCGTGTCACCACCAGATTGCGCGGAATCGCTTGTCGGCAATCCATCCCATTCACGCATTCGGCGACAAAGCATCTCCACGTGCTCAATGCTCAGCAGGGAGTCGACATCATCCTGCATGTGGTTGGGATCCGCCACGCGGGCGCGAACATCGCTGTGGGCGATATACATCGCACGAAGTTGCAGATCCAGACTCTCTGCGGTGTCGGGATTCATAGCCGCCACGCCACTATCCTGCAGCAACGCAAGTGCCAAGAGTGCGGCGATTCCCTGGCTGTTCGGAGGAATTTCGTGCAGCGTGTGTTCACCGAAGGTCACACGGACAGGGTCTACCCAGTCGACGAAGTGGCTGGCCAAATCATCCTCGTTGAGCAGTCCGCCTGTCGTGCGCGCGTGTTCGGCTATCAGTCTTGCGAGACGGCCGCGATAGAAGGATTCGCCAAACGACTCAGCGATATCGGTCAACGTCTCAGCCTGCTGCACGGATCGGAACACCTCTCCGGCGGCAGGAGCGCGTCCTCCCGGCAAAAACGTGTCCACGAACGAATCGAAACTGCAATACTTCCCGGAAGCCCGCGCCCAATTTCTCGCGATGTACGGCGCCACGATGAAACCCTCGCGCGCATATTCGACCGCAGGAAGGAACAGTTCTGCGAATGGCAACACACCGAACGTACGCGAGAGTGCAACCCATGAAGACACGGCACCGGGCACGGTGACACTGCCCCACCCCGTTGATGGCATCTCCGAAAGACCGCAGAACAAGCCCGAAGTCCACGCCTGCGGAGACCGTCCTGATGCGTTCAATGCGTGGAGTTGTTTCCCGTCCCACACCAGCGCGAAGGAGTCGCTCCCGATTCCGTTCATGGTCGGCTCAACGACCGTTAACGCGATCGCAGTGGCGATCGCTGCATCAACTGCGTTACCTCCGCGCAACAGCATCCGGATGCCCGCCTGTGCAGCAAGTGGCTGCGACGTAGCAACCGCATTTGCGCCAAACATGGCGGTGCGGCTGGACGGATAGGGATTCTCCCAGTCAAGCGTGTGCGACTTCATCGCGGCCTCCCCGGCGGTTCTTGTTCGCAGGACACGCGAGTATAGCAGACACGGTGGCAGCCGTCGGATCGGCGTAACGCTAACGTGAAGTGCAGGTACCGGACGATACCAGTATGTACCGTGGCAGCCAATCCGAGCGACGATGCGTCACGCCGGCCCACCCGGCTAGACAAGGTCAGGCACATTCTGTAACGTGTTACCTCACAATGGACGCAAGAACCGACAACGAGCCGGTGATCCACGTATTCCGGGACATCGACTTCCGCATAACGAGTGATGACGTACTTCGCGCAATGAAGATCCGAAGGGTAGCGCCGTCGCTCGAGCGCCTTGCCACCGAACTTGTCGAAAAGGCAAACGAAGCTGCAAGGCCTAAAGCATTATGTCGCGTGAGTTTCATCGAAGACCGGACCGATGACACCCTCACTGTAGAGAACCAGATCTTCACCAGTCGCGTACTTAGACAGAATCTCGAGGGGATCCAGCGGGTCTTCCCGTTTGTAGCCACTTGTGGCACAGAGCTTGAGCACCTCATGCCGGATCGAACAGACCTCATGGCCTCGTATTGTCTCGACACCATCATGATGCTTGCCGTGCAGAAGGCTCGTAGACACCTGGAGAAGTACCTCAAGGCCACGTACTCTCTGGGTCAGATCTCACGCATGGCGCCTGGCTCGCTCGAGGACTGGCCGCTGCAGGAACAGCGCCCACTGTTCGATCTGCTGGACGATGTCGAGAGACAGATAGGTGTACGCCTGACGGACAAATGCCTCATGATACCCATCAAGTCCGTATCCGGCATCTACTTCCCCACCGAGGTCCGCTTCGAGAGTTGTCAGCTCTGCTCCAGGGCCAACTGCCCGGGAAGGCGAGCCGCCTTCGATGCTGAAGCAACGGCAAGGTACGGCATCTGAAGTCCGGATGCCCACTTG
>PWUO01000302.1 GCA_003562555.1 Dehalococcoidia bacterium | reverse complement strand
TTTTGAGGCCAATCGGCTCAAGCAGGTGGAGAGCCGCCAGAGCACCAGTGTGGCGCTCAGGATTGTGAGGGAAGGCAGAATCGGGTTTGCCTCTGCCGGCGGGGGAATAGAGCCGGCTCGTCTCGTACAGATGGCGATTCAGACCGCAGCGTTCGGTGCCGGTGCGGAATGGTCCTTCCCGGGTAGCGAGACCCTGCCGTCGGTGTCGACCTACGATGAGAACATCGCCACCTTGGATACGGATACCCTGATCGGCATGGGCAGCCGGGTGATCGAACGGGTGATGGCTCACGATGGCCAGATCCAATGCGAGGGGATGGCGTCCTTGGGAGTGGGAACGGTGAGGATTGCCAACAGCGCGGGACTCGATACCTGGTACCGCAAGACGAATCTCGGCGTCTTCATGGAAGCCGTTCGGGTGAATGGAACGGACATGCTGTTCGTCGGCGACAGCATGAGCTCGACGCACCTGTTCACTGACGTGGATGAACTGGCAAGAACGATGGTGCTGCAACTGAGTAGGGCTTCCCGCAGCGCATCGATTGCCACGGGCGTGTACCCGGTGTTGTTCACGCCGCACGGTGTCGGGGCGGCATTGCTGATGCCGCTGGCTGTAGCGTTCAATGGCAAGAACGTTGTCGAAAAGGCATCACGGCTGGCCGGCCGGCAAGGGGAGCGCGTGTTCGACCCAACGTTGACGTTGTGCGACGACGCCACGTTTGAGGGAAGTACCGCAAGTGCCCCGTGTGACGCTGAGGGAGCTCCCTCGCGGCGCATCGACCTTATCGAGCAGGGCGTCGTGAGTGGATTCATGTACGATCAGCAGACGGCCGCACTCGCCAGCGTCGAGAGTACCGGCAGTGGCCGCAGATCTGATGCCCGCAGTCAGGTTCGGCCCGGGATGAGCGCATTTGTGATTGAGCCACGTGATACGACATTCGAGGAAATGGTGTCGGGCATGGAAGAGGGGCTTGTTGTTGAGGAGCTTATCGGGGCAGGCCAGGGGAATCTCCTGGCTGGCGATTTCGGCGGCAATGTACTGCTCGGCTACAAGGTGGAGAAGGGAGAGATTGTGGGCAGGGTCAAGGACACGATGATCGCTGGCAATCTCATGGAAGCACTCGGCGGTTCGCTGCGCGTGGGCAGCGACGTGCGCTGGGTGGGCGGAAGCCTCCGGACACCATCGTTTCTATGCCAGGGGATATCGGTATCCGCCACAGGAGGTGGAGCGTGAAGGAGCGCAGAGGGCCCAAGGGAGTGTCGATCAGCCTGATGGAGATGCCTCAGGTGGAACGGTGCGTAATGCTGGCCTCGTGGCCGGGCATAGGTAACGTGTCGCTGATTCTTGCGCGCTATCTCAAGGAGAAGCTCGGCGCACGCGAGGTGGGAGAGATAGACCCGGTGCACTTTTTCGAGCCCGTCGGCGTGATGGTAAGGGAGAACGTAGTTGAGGAACCCCGGTTCCCCGAGAGCAAGTTTTACTACTGGGAGAAAGAGGACAAGAGCCTTGGTCTGGTGCTGTTCATAGGAGAGGAGCAGCCTCGGCCGAGAGGCTACGAAATGGTGGAGACAGTGCTGGATGCTGCAGAGCAGATGGGCGTGAGCCGCATATTCAGTTGCGCCGCAGCGGTGACCAAGATCCACTACTCGGAAGAGACCAAGGTGTGGGGGGTGGCCACGCGCCCCGAATTGCTCGATGAGTTCAGCAGGTACAAGGTGGTCCTGAGAGGCACGCTCCGAATCGCGGGACTGAATGGACTCATCCTTGGCAGGGCGAAAGAACGCGGGATTGACGGGCTGTGCCTACTGGGAGAGGTTCCGGGATTTGCGACGCAGATGGCGCACCACAAGGCGGCGCTTGCTGTCCTGAGCGTGCTCGCAGAGATGCTCGAGATCGAGATCGATACGGATGAACTTGAGGGAGTGTCGAAGCAGTCTGAACTGGAGATGGACGTCATCTCCAAGCAGGCGACCGCAGCGTACATAGATCAGTTCACCGAGCCAATATGGGAGCAGAGCCAGGAAGGGGAGGAAGATGAAGGTGACGAGGATGACGAGGAGGAAGATGAGGAGCAGGACTTCGGTCGCAATTGACCGCTTGCAACGCTGATGGTACTATCGAGTTGAATGTCGGCTCTCACTGAGCTTTGCCTTCAAATGGCAGGCTGTCACGCATGCGATCTGGCTCAACAGCGAACGCAGGTCGTCTCTGGAGAAGGGGCGGAGAACGCCGATATCATCTTCATCGGTGAGGCTCCCGGATACAACGAAGACCGGCAGGGACGTCCGTTCGTTGGCGCCGCCGGTGCGTTCCTCGACGAATTGCTTGCCTCAATCGGACTGACTCGCCGCGACGTATACATCGCCAACGTTATCAAGTGTCGACCGCCGGGTAATCGCGATCCGCTTCCGGCGGAAATCGCCGCGTGCAAACCATGGCTGGATCGTCAGATGGAGTTGATCAATCCCAAAGTGGTGGTGACGCTGGGCCGGTTCTCTCTCTCGAGGTTTCTACCGAACGAAGCCATCAGCAAAGTGCATGGCAGGGTGAGGCAGATGGGCAACATGGTGTGCTTCCCGATGTATCATCCAGCTGCGGCATTGCACCAGGGTAGCCTGAGAAGCACGATAGAGGCGGACATGCGCCGCCTGTCCGAGATAGTGAAGGAGTTGGAGAGTGCCAATGCTCCGGACCGCCAGGATGATGGTGGCCGGCAGCTTGCCCTTTTCTAGAAACGACTATGTCCCAAGCCAATCCAGAGTCCGGATCTGCACGTAACACGAAGCCCTCACGAAGTTCCACACGGAGGCGTGGCGCGCGGAAGAAGGTCGCTGCGCGCAAGATTCGAGTCATTCCTCTTGGTGGCCTGGGCGAGATCGGCAAGAACATGCTGGCCATCGAGCATGGGGATGACATCCTCGTCATCGATGCCGGGTTGATGTTCCCAAGCGAGGACCTTCTGGGAGTTGACCTGCTTGTTCCTGACTTCAGCTATCTGCTCGAAAATAGCGAGAAGGTGCGCGGGATCGTGATCACGCATGGCCATGAGGATCACATCGGCGCGCTCCCGTACCTGCTTCAATCGCTCCACGTTCCAGTGTACGCGTCGAAGCTCAGTTCGCGCCTGATCGCCATTGAGATGAAGCAGAAGGGTGGGAAATCGAAGCTCGATCTGCATGAGGTGACAGCGGGAGAGAAGATCGGGTTTGGCTCGTTGTCCGTTGAGTTCTTCGCCGTATGCCACAGTATTCC
>PWUO01000020.1 GCA_003562555.1 Dehalococcoidia bacterium | reverse complement strand
GGTGCACGAGGCCGGCGACGTCCTGCTGGGACCGTTGCTGCGGGCGGCTCATGCCGCGGCCCAGGACGACCGCCCCTTCGGGGGCCTGCTGTCCGGGTGTTGGCATCACCTGTGGGGTTCTGAGGCGCTCACACCGTCACCGGCGGGCTTCGCAGTCACGTTGCTTGTGTGGGGTCGGTCTTCTGCTGGCGTATTGTGACGAACGATATGATCGAACCCAGAAGCGCCAGCGCCGCGCATATCCCCATTGCCCAGCGGAACGCGTAGATGAAGGAGTCCCGCACGGCACGCTCGGCCGCGCGGCGGGCAGGTTCGTCGAAGCTCTCCGGGATGACGATTCCCCCGAGTCGGTCATGCTGGACCATTATCTCCGCTTGTTCCGGTGCGCCGAGCTGTGAAGTTTGGAGCGTGTCATCCAGCCTCGGCGCGAATGTGGCGAGCATCACGGCTCCGAGTATCGCCACGGCCAGGAGTCCGGCGGTCCTGGCGATCGCATTATTTACGCCCGAGGCTGATCCCGAGAACCGCGTCTCAACCAGCAGAGCCGACTTCGTGAGGGGCGCGATAACGAAGGCCATGCCGATGCCCGTTACCACAAGGCCCGGCAGGAAGTGAACCACATAGCGTGCGTCGGGGCCTCCTGTCATCAGCAGTGCGATTCCCGCAGCGACCACGGCAGGCCCCCCGATCATCTGGAGTCGAGGTCCGAGTCGATCTGCGAGCGTTCCTGCTGGTGCGGCCAGAAAGGTGATAATGACTATGGGTGGTAGCATGCCTACCCCGGCCTCAGTGGGGGAGTACCCCTGTATCTGCTGCAGATTGAGAACCGTGAATATCACCACACCGTTGAATGCGAAATAGAGCAACAAGGTCACGGTGTTGGCCCCCGAGACGAGCGGGTTCCTGAAGATCTGCAGCGCGATGAGGGGGTCGCTGATTCTTCGCTCTACCAGTATGAAGGCAACGAGTGCACCAACCCCTCCAATTAGGCACCCGAGTATCAGGGGGCTGGACCACCCTTGAGCGGGAGCGCTTATCAGACCGTAAGCGATGCCCAGCAGTCCAAGGAACACCAACAGTGTCCCCCTCCAGTCCAGGCGAGCGGCCTCAACGTCCTTGTTCTCGGGTACGAACCTGATGGTCGCTCCCAGCGCAAGCATGATCACCGGTATAGTCATCCAGAAGACTGCAGGCCACCCCACGTACTCTACGAGCCACCCGCCCACCCACGGGCCGAGTGCGGCAATACCCCCGGAGATGCCGGCCCACAGGCCTATTGCGCGGCCACGTTCTTCAGACGGAAAGCAGGCGTTGATGATGGCGAGGCTCTGCGGCACCATGAGTGCTGAACCGACGCCCTGAAGCGCCTGAAAACTGATTAGAATACCAATGGACCAGGCGAAGCCGGACAGGATGCCCCCCAACGCGAAGAGCGCCATCCCGACGGTGAACACCTTCCTACGGCCGTAATGGTCGCCCAAGGAGCCGCCGATGAGCAGGAATGCAGAGAGCGTGAGGAGATGTGAATTGACCACCCATTGGATGCCGGCGATGGTAGTGTCGAAGTGCGCCTGAATTGACGGCAGGGCGACTGCCACGGCGCTCCACATTATGAACGATGCGCCACTGGCAAGGAGCGTGGCCGTAAGAACCCATCGGCCTGCTGACGATCCTACGGAGCAGGTCCCAGACTGGGGGCTAACCGGAGAACCTTCGTTATTCACCCTTTCCCGCCGTTCACTCAAGACGTGAGAGCCGGGTCTGATCCTGAGGTCCGGGTGCGGCTTCAGCACCTCTTACAATATTACGGCGGTGAGCCTGCATGGCGCCATCCTTTGCACGTGGGTATGGCCGCCCCGCCTTGGCAGCAGCCGCAGCAATTCGGTCCCTGACTGAGTGATCCGGAGGTGCGCCTGAGTTGGACGGTCGTAATGATGGATGGTAGGCCGTCCGGCGACGCTGTGTTGTGTAACGCGTGTGAGTTCAGGCGTAGTGGAGATCTCCAGTCGCTGGTCGTAGCAGAGATGACCCATTCCCCCATCAGTGGCAACGCGCGTCAATCTGCGAGTGGTAGTTCAGCCTCCGGTTCAAGTGCAGCGTCGAAGTAGTAGTTGAAGATGGCGCGGAAGGTGTCCACCGGGGGGATCGCGTTGTGCACTGCCTTCTCACCGCCATCGGGCAGGTAGAAGGCGTTTAGTATGTTCTCCCATCCCTCGACCCACCTGGGGCCGTGGTCCGACTGCAGGATGATGATCGGCTCGGTCTCGGAGTCTCTCAGGATGGCGTCGATCACCCTGGTGATCTGTTCGGTGATGTAGATGTATTGCCCGAGGTAATAACGTCCATCCTCATAGTTGTAGATGTGTCGCGGAGGCACGAGTTCGCCCTCGGGGCCGAAGACGAACGGAACATGTGGCGACATAAGGTGCGCGAACACGAACTTCGGCCCCTCCAACCCAGGGGTCTCGCGAAGCTGTCGCAGGGTGTTTCGGACGCTGTGGCGGTGATAGCGCACGTAATCGTCGTCAGCGATTTGCAGTTGCAGCGGCTGCGTGACCGGTGAGTTCATGAGGAAGTGGGTTACCTGGACCTGGAACGCCGAGTACTGTTCGTCGTCCTCGTAGTAGTTGATGTAGATATCGGCGTCAATCTCGTACCTGCCCAGCTCAAAGAAGTGACCGAAGTAGAGGATGTTGTAGCCCAGCGACTCGAGGTAGCTCATCACGCGGTTATTGTTGATGCGCTCGTGAGTGACCCGTCGATGCTCGTCCTCAGAGGTGTGCTCCATGTTGAGTATCGATGCGATACACCTGACAGTTCTCTCGTTCTGCGCAGTGCTGTCACGTGCCACGAAGAAGCCGAGGTCTTCCAGGTGATCGATGAAAGGCTCGTTGTCGTAGTCGAAGTGTTCCGCCATCGTGTCGGGATGACCGTACTCATCCAGGACGATGAAGTAGATATCGGGCATAGCTTCTGCCTCAGCGTGCACAACTGGTCCGGATTCGTCACCTAGTGATGCCAGCATACGAGTCGCCGAGATCTCGTAGTGCGCAATGGTGAACAGGTTCATGATCGTCAGGAAGGCGGCGGCCACGTTGAGCGCCTGGGTCGTGGTCTGGAAGTCACGTTGGGTTCTTCTGATGCGATAGACGCAGAAGGCGAGCAGCGCGACCACCGGGGGCAGCAGGAACGAGTTCCTCGCGACAAATACGCCTGACTCCTGAATCATGCCGAACAGGCTGCCGTAGATGAGT
>PWUO01000155.1 GCA_003562555.1 Dehalococcoidia bacterium | reverse complement strand
GTCAATGGCTCGTCGATGTGCAGCCGGGACAGGAAGAGGAGGCGCGGGAGCACGTCATGGAGACACTCCGCGCGCACTTCCGCCCAGAGTTCCTCAACCGGGTCGATGAGATCATCGTCTTCAGGAAGCTCGGAGAGGAACAGATTCGCACGATCGTTGATCTGCAGTTCACCGCTCTGAAGCGTCGACTCGCGGAACGACGGATAGACGTGACCCTCAGCGATGACGCACGTGACACACTCGTGCGTGAAGGTTTCGACCCTGCGTACGGCGCACGCCCTCTGAAGCGCACCATCCAGCGCCTGGTCCTGGACCCGCTGGCGGTCAAGGTCCTGGAGGGTGCCTTCCACGATGGGGACGTCATCCTTGTGGATTCGCGCGACGGTCAACTGGCATTTGAAGTCAACAGTCGGACAGCCGAGCCGGCGCCTCACCCGACGGATGCGAATGATCACACTACTGGATAGATATGCAGACACCTGCCATGAAAGGAAGTGACATGACCGAAAGCCAAACGGACCTGGATGGCCTGTGCATCAACACAATCCGAACTCTCTCCATAGATGCCGTGCAGGCAGCACACTCCGGCCATCCAGGAGCGCCACTCGGGGCCGCCGCAATGGCCTACGTGCTCTGGGACCGGTTTCTGAAGCACAACCCACGTAATCCTGAATGGTCTGACCGCGACCGCTTCGTGCTCTCAGCAGGCCACGCGTCCATGCTGCTGTACTCCCTGCTCCACCTGACTGGCTACGACCTCGACCTGGATGACATCCGACGCTTCCGCCAGTGGGACAGCCGGGCCGCGGGGCATCCGGAACACGGTTTGACTCCAGGGGTCGAGACAACTACCGGACCCCTCGGCCAAGGCTTCGCCAACGCCGTCGGCATGGCGATGGCGGAGCGGTGGCTGGCAGCTCGGTACAATCGGCCCGGGCACGACGTCATCGATCATCACACGTACTGCATCGTGTCCGATGGCGACCTTCAGGAGGGAGTTTCCAACGAGGCGGCATCTCTCGCCGGCACCCTCAAACTCGGACGCCTGATAGTGCTGTACGACTCAAACTCCATATCGATCGAGGGAGATACCGACATTACCTTCACCGAGGACGTGGCTGGCCGTTTCACCGCGCTGGAATGGCATGTCATCGGTCCGATCGACGGGATGTCGGTGCCGGCAGTTGAAGATGCCATCGCGAAGGCCAAGTCAGAGACTGACCGTCCCAGCCTGATCATTTGCCGCACAATCATCGGTTACGGCAGTCCGAACAAGGCCAATACCGCTGCATGTCACGGAGAGCCGCTCGGAGAGGAGGAGCTCCGCCTGACCAAACAGGAGCTCGGATGGCCATACGACGAGCCGTTCACCATTCCGCCGGAGGCACTGCAGTCGATGCGCGCCGCAGTGACGCGTGGCGCTGACCATCAGGCGACATGGGAAGGCCGGTTCGCGGCGTATCGCGAGCAATTCCCCGCCATGGCGGCACAACTGGAACGCGAATTGGCGGGGGAACTCGTAGGCGACTGGGAGTCACTTCTGGACGGCGTCTCCTTCGAACAGAAGCCCACCGCCACCCGGGTGACCGCCGGCAAGGCGTTGAATGCCCTCGCAGCAGGCATACCCTCACTGATCGGCGGCAGCGCAGACCTCGCCCCGTCCACGAAGACGTTGCTAGCTGATTCCGGGGACTTCGGTCCACCGGATTACGCGGGGAGGAACATACGGTTCGGCGTCAGAGAGCATTCGATGGCGGCCGTCTGCAACGGACTGGCGCTGCACGGTGGAACGATCCCGTATGCGTCGACATTTCTGGTGTTCTACGATTACATGCGACCTGCAGTCCGACTGGCGGCGCTGATGCACCTGCACGAGGTGTTCGTCTTTACGCACGATTCCATTGGGGTGGGCGAGGATGGCCCCACCCACCAACCCGTAGAGCACATCCTCGGCCTCAGATCAGTGCCGGGCCTGACCGTCATCCGGCCCGCTGACTCTGCTGAGGCGATCGAGGCATGGCGCGTGGCCATCGCCAACCACAACGGTCCGACCGCGCTGGTACTCACCCGACAGAACGTGCCGCAACTTGATAGAAGCCACGGAGCCCCTGCCCGCGAGCTTGCGAGGGGCGCGTACATCCTCCGTGAGCCGGAAAGCGAACCGGATGTCATACTTATCGCCACCGGATCTGAGGTCGGTATTGCGGCCGATGCGGCCGGTTTAGTTGCGGAGGACGGCGTTTCAGTCCGGGTCGTGTCGATGCCATCGTGGGAGTTGTTCGATGCGCAACCACAGGAGTACCGTGATTACGTGCTTCCTCCACACATCGAACGAAGGGTATCGCTGGAGGCAGGCGTTACCATCGGATGGGAACGCTACATCGGGATGAAGGGCATGGCGATAGGCATCAACACGTTCGGACACTCAGCTCCAGGGGAGGAACTGTATCGCCGGTTCGGACTTACCGCGGAGGCAGTCGCGCAGGCCATCTCCTATCTCATGAAGGGAGTGAATCAATGAAACTAAATGTGGCGATCGGTGCCGACCACGGCGGCTTCGAACTCAAGCAGGAACTTGTCAGAAGACTGTCGGGCAGCGTGGATATCGTCGACAAGGGTGCCCACGAATTCGACGCACACGATGACTACCCGGACTACGTGATGCTGGTGGGACGTGCCGTCGCCGAGGGAGAGGTCGACAGGGGAATCATCATCTGCGGTAGTGGCGTCGGTGCGTGCGTCGCGGCCAACAAGATACCGGGCGTTCGTGCCTGTGTGTGCCACGACACATACTCAGCCCATCAGGGGGTTGAGCACGATGATCAGAACGTGCTGTGCCTCGGTGCCCGGGTGATCGGAGTAGAGGTAGCAACCGAGTTGACGGTCGCCTTCCTCATGGCCAGATTCACAGCTGAAGAACGTCACGTGCGTCGCCTCGAGAAGGTCGCGGCTCTCGAGAAGGAACCACAGGTCGTCCCCGAGGAAGTCGTCGCGCCACCCGAGTTCGAAACGGAGCCCGAGTTGCAGATCGAGTACGAGGAAGGGGAGGACGAGAATGAGTAATCAGGACCTCCCCGAGCTCCCAGCGAGCATCGCTGACTATCTCAGTACGTGCCTTGATGAACTGGACTCGCAGCGATTAGCCCGGCGAATACTCGACCACGATGCCGGTCTCTGGAGAGGAAACGAGGAGGAGACACAGCAGCGCCTCGGATGGCTGCACGTTCACGAGTCGATGCCCCCCCTCACGCAGTCGCTGTCATC
>PWUO01000198.1 GCA_003562555.1 Dehalococcoidia bacterium | reverse complement strand
GGTCTCGAAGAATACGATTCGCATGCACCACCCCCAAAATCATGGTACCCGGAAACAGAAACCCGGACTCTAGCAATGACCTGCCCACATGTCAAAACCGGTTTCGACCCCCGGCCCGGTTTGGAGTATGTAGTACGCTTGGATTAGACTTCCCTGGCACTCATTCCACGGTCGAACAGACCTCATCGGGAGGACAGCAGGGTGGAGACGAAGGATCCGCTGGCGGAGTATCGCAGCAAACGGAACTTCAGCCGAACCCGGGAGCCCAGAGGAACAGCAAGTTCCCAGGGTTTGCAGCAAGGCGCTCAGCCTCGATTCGTAATTCAGAAGCACAAGGCCAGCACCTTGCATTACGATTTACGGCTGGAGGTGGATGGAGTGCTCAAGTCCTGGGCCGTGCCGAAAGGGCCATCGACGAATCCCCGAGACAAGCGGCTTGCAGTGCCTACAGAGGATCACCCGATCGACTACATCGATTTTGAGGGCACGATCCCTGAGAATGAGTACGGCGCAGGGACGGTCTTGGTCTGGGATCGAGGACACTATCGCAATCTGAAAGATAAGCCCATCGCCCAGGCGATTGAAGAAGGTCAGGCAGAGATCTGGCTCGAGGGGGAGAAGGTACAGGGTGGCTACGCACTCGTGAGAACCGGCACAGGCAACGACGTTCGCTGGCTTCTGATCAAGATGAAGGACGAGAAGGCGGATGCGCGTCGCAATCCAGTCAGCACGGAGCCAGCATCAGTGATCACCGGTCATACTATTGAACAGATGGAGACGAGCACACAGGAAGGTTAGCACCACAGTGGAGACGCTGCAGTCGGAGGATGGCAGGAACCCGGTTCGAAACAGGCACCCCGAATGGCTTGCACCGATGGTTGTGGCACACCGGCAGAGACAGTAGGCGTCGACGAGATGGGACCGGAGTGAGCGACATGACTGCTCATATTCCTACCTCCGGAGCGCCTGAACTGCTGACGCCCCAAATCCTCCGATTGGAACTGGAATAGCGTCACGGTGTAGCATTTCCTGAGGAGGCAAGCCTATGCGATTCTGGGTACTTGAGAATCCTGCCGGCAACTATGTCCAGGTACACAGGGCTGAATGCGAGCGCTGCCTTGATGGCACGCGAGAGCAACCGGGGAACTGGACCGGTTTCGACGACTACCGAGGGGCAATGGAGTGCACGGCTCAACTTGACCGCCCTGTTCTGCAGTGTAACCTCTGTCACCCGGAACGATTCGCCTGACACCCGGGACTTCACGCGTCCAGGTTTCTTCACGCATCACACATTGGAAGCCCATTATGCTGAAGCAGACACCACTGTTTGCGATGGTGTTCATTGTCGCGGCTCTGCTATCCGGATGCAGCAGATCTCCACTTGACTCCACACACTGGACGCTGGTCGAAATGGGCGAGGCGGGAGACATGTCACCAGTCATCGCCGACACAGAGATCAGGCTCGAGTTCGCCTCGATCGATGGCATAGTGCGAGGCTTCGCAGGCTGCAATACCTATTCTGCGCCGTACCGAGCTGACTCCGAATCCCTCAACATAGGCGAGATCACTGCGACCAGGATCCATTGCGATCCACCAGGGGTCATGGAGCAGGAAGCCCGGTACCTTGAGGCACTTACCCGTGTCACGCGCTTCGAGAAGGATGGTGACAGACTGGCGCTGACGGGTGATGTGCTAATCTTGGTGTTTGAACGCAACTGGTGGTGAATCGTGACTATCAACAGGCCGGGTTGCCACCGTGTAAACGGAGGAGGTGAATGACGTGAGAAGGAGGTTGATGCGAATCGGATTACCCGCAGTCATGGCTGCTCTTCTGGTTATCGCCGCTTGTTCACCGAGAGTGCCGGGAATACCGCAACCGCCTCCGGGGCAACCACCCCTCGCAGACACCTCCTGGGTTCTTGAGGCCTACGGGGAGCCGGGCAACCTGTCGGCCGTCCTTCCGGGTACCGAGGTAACGATTGCCTTCGATGGACACACCGAGGTGGTGGGGCTGGCAGGCTGCAATTCCTACGGAGGAACCTACACTTCTTCGCTCGACGGAACGCTCGAGTTTGGAGAACTCATCCAGACAGAGATGTACTGTCTTGAGCCAGGAGTGATGGATCAGGAAGTGGCCTTCATGGACGCACTCCGGTTTGCGCAGCAGTATGAGTACGTCAATGCGCAACTGCATATAACCGGTGGCGGCGGACTTCTGGTGTTCTCACGTGGCTGATTGCCTCGCGCGGCACGCCAGGTGTCGTCGTTGATCTTCGTGCGGCCACACAATGGCACGGAACGCGCTGCTGCCTCCGGGCGCGCGCCATCGCGAGCAGAACCAATTGCAGGCACGCTTGGACAGACCCAAGAGGTGTGTGCTATTTTTCGGGCTTGAGTGCCTACGGTGATGAACGGACGGTCTACGTCCGCCGCAATCACTCTCATATTCGGGGAGGTGGATGAATGAAGGGGAGAGTACTACAAGTCGGCCTGCTGATAACTGTTGCTTCGCTGCTGGTGGTTTCAGGGTGCGCGCGAGAGGATCGGTCGCCGCTCGCCGGCACCGAATGGGTTCTTGAGGAATATGGGGAGCCTGGAAATCTGATCTCCGCGCTTCCAGACCACACGCCAACCATATCCTTCGATGACGATACCGAGGTCACGGGCTTCACGGGCTGTAACTGGTATGGGGGTACTTATACGGCCGCAGCGGACGGCACGCTTGAGTTCGGAATGATGCATCAGACGGAGATCGCCTGCCTGGAGCCGGGTGTAATGGAACAGGAAACTGACTTCATGAACGCACTCCGCCTCGCGCAGGAATACGAACACGTTAACGCACAGTTGCACATATCGGGTGACGGGCAACTCCTGGTGTTCTCGGGAAGCTAGGTCACTGATCCGATGCATCAGCGCCCTTGGAGAGGATGAACGCAAACGCACTTCTGCGGCTTCGAGCTGTAGCCCTGTGTAGCCTCATGATGGCCACCCTTTCCGCCTGCAGTTCATCTGATACGCCGCTTGCTGGAACGTCCTGGCGACTGGAATCGTACGGCGCCGTCGACAACCCCACGCAGGTGATCGAAGGGCCGACAATCACTCTCACTTTCGAGTCCAGAGGTGTGCTTACGGGATTCAGCGGCTGCAACATCGTGGAGGGCGAATACGAGACGGATGGCGATGCGATCGCCATTAATTACTACACCGGTCCAGGCCTGCACTGTGACGGTTCCGCTATTGTGGAACAGGAGCGGATGTTCCTTTCTATT
>PWUO01000189.1 GCA_003562555.1 Dehalococcoidia bacterium | reverse complement strand
GGTAGTCACGCGGCTGCAACAGGATCGTCACCGGAAGCGCGGCTGCGATAATGATGTAGACGAGCAGCGCGATAAGCCAGAACGGCCGATCCATTGCCAACGGGTATATCTGAGACAGGAACAGCGCACCGACAAGAAGCACGAGACCGAGGACGGTCATCGCCACGAGGTTCTGCTTCTTCCAGTACAGCAGGTAGCCAATGATGACGGCTATGAAGATGAAGGCAATGGATGCCGTCGCCACGGACGGAATCCCGATGAAGAGCCCTGCGACGACATTGACAAAAGCCGCGATGATCAGGACCATCGCAATCCACACGAACACTCCCATAATAGTCGAGACGCGCGGCTTCATCACTTCGCCGGCAACCCACTGCACCGACTTGCCGTCGTATCGAATGGACGCCACGATGGCCATGAAGTCATGCACGGCACCGATGAAGGCGTTGCCGAACCAGATCCAGAGGATGGCCGGCACCCAGCCCCAGGTAACGCCGATGATGGGGCCGACGATGGGCCCTGCGCCCGCGATCGAGGCGAAGTGGTGGCCGAAGACGACGGGCCACTTGGTGGGCACGAAGTCAACGCCATCGTACAATCTGTGGGCGGGTGTCTTGGCCTTGGGGTCCAGCTTGGCCACATTCGTCGCGATCCGCTTGCCGTACAAGAAGTACACGGCCACGTAGATCACGATCGCAGCTATGATGATTAACGTGGTAGTCAACTGCTCTCACCTCCTTTCCAAAGGGTGTGACTGGGGACGCTAGTGAAGAGAGACGCCCGGATATCGCCACTGCTACATAGGCAACACCTCCGTATGTTCATCGAACTCCGAACATATATCGCGACACGATGTAGGAACCGTGAGGACATACTAGATTCATCGCATGCGAATGTCAATAGGTATGTTCGCACTTGTAGATGTTCTACGATTCTGTCCTCCCTTAACTGTTCAGCGAAAATGTCCGCATGCAGGAGATGCCGACATTGAACCGCCAGGAGCAGAGGCGATTACAGGTAAGTAGGGCAGGGAGACTGCGTATGAGCCGTTCGGCAACACAAGAGGGTCACGTGTCCTGTGCCGCACATGCAAGGTCCGGCGCCTCTGAAGACATCGCGGGGCCAGAGGGCAGGATTCTACAGACGTCCGCTACATGCAGGAGGGACACGTCTCGACGCGAATGCGGATGCTCTCAGCGGCCGCGTTGCCATGGGCGTCACTCACCTGGAGCAGGATTGTCACCCACTGGGGACGCTCAGGAGAGGGGGCCGTCCACTCGGCGTGAGGTCCAGAGGCTTTGAGTTCCCCTGCCTCAGCGCTCCATGAGTACTGATACTCACGGGCTTCATCATCCACCAAAGCCTCGATAGTGCAGCTCACGCCCCTGAAGATCTTCCACGAATCCTCATACGGCTTGAAATACCTGCGTTCGGCGGACTCCAGATTGAAGCCGGCTATCACGGGCGGTTCTGCGGCGTTTACTGTGACCGGTATTGCGCGCTCGGCTACGCCACCATGAGCGTCATCGGCAGACACCGTGATCCAGTGCAACCCAAGTTCCTCGGGAGCAATCCAGATGACGGCACGACCTTCGCCAAACAGTTCGCCCGCATCGGCCGTCCACTCGTACGTGAGGGAATCTCCGTCAGGGTCTTCGGCTTCACACCAGATGTGAACCCTTGCGCCGGGGACCACCCACCCTACGTCTTCACCGAGACCGGTCTCCATCATCGTTATCTCTGGCGACCTGTTTGCTCTGACGCGAAGGGCGAGCGACTCTTCCGCGCTTGCGCCGTGTTCATCTTCGACGGTCACGAAGATCCTGTGTAGTCCCTCTGTCGCGGGCGCCACCCACTCCACCTCGGATCCCTCGCCACGTATCTCTCCCTCACTGGCTGACCATGTGTATGACAGTATTCCTTCATCAGGTTGCGTTGCTTCGCATGAAACGGTGACAACCGTATGCGGCATAATGCGTTCGGGAGAAGAAGACATGCTGAGAATCTCAGGGGGTTCGAGGGGGACTTCGGGCTCGACGGATGCAGTGAGCCAACCGGCGTTCCATCCAATTATCAGCACCGCCACCGCTCCAAGCACCAGCGCGCCAATGATCAGGGGTGTTTTCCTGCCGCTCTTCTTGGCTTCCGCCTGTTGTTGCTCTACCTTCGGCTCAGGAGTATCACTCATCAGCGTGTCGCCTCCACAACTGTCCTTCAGTTTAGCACCACTGTGCCATGCGCAGATAAGACTGCGTGGAACCGGTTCTCAACACCCCGTCGCTTGGTCCGGCGGCACCGGCAGTTTGCTCGTCTACCCCCACCGCCAGGCCCACTACGCAGAGCCGTGCTAGAATGCACTGTTGTCCACTTGTGATTAACTGCTGGCAGCAGCCGCCAGCTTCTGCAGCATGGAGAAACGTTGTGGCCACACTGCTGAAGATACTTGTCGTCGTATGCGTTGTGGGGATCGCGGTGGTCGTGGGAATTGTGATGCTGTATGACTCGACTTCCCGCGAGGCTCCCGCAGAAGCCCCGCCCATCTCTATCTCCCCGGGTTTCGAGACAGACCCGGGACAATCTACCGTTCCAGAACCCGGTGCGACGGTCCCCAATCCTTCGCCCTCCGGCGCTACGTCTCCGGCGTTCTGGATAGAGGAACTCTCCGCTGAGTGTGACCCGCACAATGGCTTCGCGGTCTCTGCCCTCCCCCTGGGAGCGGACTGGCGTGCGACAGAACGAGGAGTGTACGCGAACAGCCCGGTTCTCATTACCTGCCACACCGGAGGTTCTGCTGACGATCTGTTCTATCAGTGGAGTGCTGACTTCGGTGAAATACAGGGCAGTGGCGACCACATCATGTGGGTGGCCCCAGCGCATGGGGCCAGGGCACACGTCAGCGTTGTGGTGACCGATGGCACTGGAAACACACAATCGGCTCAACTGGTCTTCAGGGTGGCTACCTGTGATTGCATTTTTGAGCGATACTAATTCCGCCCAAGAGAGATCGCCGCGGTCCGGGGGCAATCTGGTGTCCTTGCTCGTCCATACGGGGTAGCCTGTCCACAGGCGGTGCCTCGACTGCGACTTGTCCGGACAGTCCCTTCTTGATGCACTCGCGAAAACCCGCATTCTCTGCATGACCCCGACCCGAGCGTTTGCGACTACTGGAGCACGTGTGGTGCGAACAGAAGCAGCACGCCAAGAATGATAAGTATGGTGCCGCCGATCGGCCTGCAGTATTTCATGTAGCGGTCGGCGATGGAGGTATTGAGCG
>PWUO01000086.1 GCA_003562555.1 Dehalococcoidia bacterium | reverse complement strand
CAGGCCGGCCGCCTGACTTCATGTTCCCTTCCCCAGACCTGATGATGAACCTGCATCTCTTGGGCGGGGTCCAACCGGTGACGTCGCTGATGGAAGATCTACTAGAGCAGTACTCGTGGTTCGAGCCTTCTGTCGACCCGTACTACTTCGACCACGAGTACTGGGCCGTGCCGCTCTACGGCATGGCAGAGGTGCTGTGGTACCGGAGGGATCTCTTCGAGCAGGCCGGGCTCGATCCGGATGCACCGCCGGCGACATGGTCTGAGCTCCTCGAGACGGCTGATGCCTTGACGGCCAGCGGTGTCGTCGAGTACCCGATTGCGGTCGCGGGGGACTGGCACCTGGCCACGACCCAGCAGATTTACCCGCTCATGGTAGTCAACCGGGCCGAGCACATCTTCGACGCCGATGGCAATATCGTTTTCGACAATCCCCGTACCGTCGAAGCCTACGCCATGTACAAGAAGCTCTTCGAGATGTCCCCTCCCGGCTCGGAAGCGTGGCAATGGGATCAGCCGATCGCAGCGCTCGTCGAGGGCAGGGTGGCTATGGTCATCGAGAAGGGGCAGTACACCGAGCAGTGGGACCTGCGCACGGACCTGCCTCCCGAGTACCTCGGAGCGGCTCCCATTCCACAACCCGATGAGGATGGCCAGAGGGCCACGGTCTACTACTCGAACGCGATCAAGCTCATGAGTCTCGACCCTGAAGCCCACGAGGCGTTCGAGGTATTCGTGCGCTTCTTGACCGAGCCCGAGAATCACGGTCACCTGCTCACCGCCGCGCCAGGATTCTTCCTACCGGTCACTGACGAGGCAGCGCAGTCGGCCACGCTCATGGGTCATCCGGTCGTCGAGCGGCACATGGACAAGTTCGAGCTGATGATCGAAGAGAGCCGCAACGGGATGCTGTATGGTTTCACCAAGAGACCATATCACCCCTTCATCGGCCGTGTAACGGCGCAGGACATCTTCGCCTGGGCAGCTCACCGCATGGTGCTCGAGGACTTGAGCCCCGAGGAAGCCGTCCGGCTTGGTGCAGAGCGAATCGCGCGCGCGATTCGTTAGCTTTCGACCGCGCTAGACCAGCATGTCGTGTGGGATGGTGTGGCCGTCGCGCATGCACGGCGGCCACACCGGCCCTGCTAGGGGGCAACGTACGCTATGACTTCGTGGCCACGCCGCCTATCTGAAGCGCTCGGACGAGACCCCATCTACGGAGTCCTGCTCGTCTTGCCCCTGACGATCTGGGTGTTCGCCACCCTCATCTATCCGCTCGCTGAGGCCGTCCGCCTTAGCTTGCTCGATGTCGGCTACGTAGGCATGCCGGGTTCGTTCGTCGGGCTCCGCAACTACATGGAGACGATGACGGACTCAGAGTTCATCAGGTCGACGCGCATCACCCTCGTGTGGACCGTGCTGAACACCGTGGGCATCGTCGTCACGGGATTCGTCGCTGCGCTGATCCTGAACCAGGATTACCGAGGCAAGGCGTTCATCCGCAACTGGATCATCCTGCCATGGGTGTTTCCGTCGGTTGTGCTGGCCACGCTGGGGAAATGGGTGCTGGACCCCACGCTGGGCCTTGCGAACTACCTGCTGATCCAGATTGGGATTATTGACAGGGGCATCAGCTTCCTCGGGAGCCCGATCCACGCGATCTACATGACCTCAGCCCTAAACGTCTGGAGATGGTTTCCATTCTTCACGGTCATCTTCCTCGCCGCCCTCCAGACGGTCCCGCGTGAGCAACACGAGTCGGCACAGATGGATGGCGCCACCCGCTTCGGGCGGCTCATACACATCGATGTGCCTTCGATTGCACCCGTGATGAAGGTTGCGGTCCTCATCTCCAGCCTCTGGTCGATCAACATCTTCGACCTCATCTGGCTGCTGACACGTGGGGGGCCGGCGTTCTCCACGACGACGCTTCCCATCTTCATCTACCTCAAGGGCTTCCAGGAGTTCCGAATCTCGCTGGCAGCGACGGCTGCGGTCATCATGTTCGTTGCGTTGGTCATTTTCGGCGTCTTGTACGTGCGTGGACTCCTTGCTGAGGACCTTGAGGTCTAGCGGATGAAGCTGTTGCTCAACACGCTCAAGTACCTCTCCGTCGCTCTCGTGCTCCTGACAGCTCTCGGGCCGATGTACTGGATCCTCGTTAGCTCCTTCAAGCCGACTCCCGAGCTGACGAGCTCGATTCCGACCTTCTGGCCGCGCACCTTTACCTTCGAGCACTATGTCCGCCTCTTCGAGCAAGTGCGATTCGGCACCTACTTCCTCAACAGCCTCCTTGTTGCATTGGGGAGTACGGCTGTCGCCCTCGTGTTGGCATCGTTGGCGGCCTACAGCGTCTACAGGACCCGCTACGCTGGCCGCAGGATTCTGTTCGGGCTCTTCCTTTCGATCTATATCTTCCCGCGAATCCTGCTCGTCATCCCCCTGTACATCACCTTCACGCGCCTTGGGTTGCTCGACACCCTTTGGGCCTTGATCATCGTCAACGTCACAGTGGTTGCGCCGTTCACGGTTTGGCTGCTCAGGGCGTTCTTCTCGTCCATTCCGACAAGCCTCGAGGATGCCGCCCTCGTCGATGGGGCCACCCGTCTTCAGGTGCTGTACAAGATCTTCATCCCGGTCGCAGCGCCGGGACTCGCTGCAGTCTCGCTCAACTCGTTCCTCTTGTGCTGGACGGAGTATCTATTCGCATCCATCTTCATCCTGAGCGATCGCCAGAAGACGTTGCCGGTGGGGATGGCATACTTTCTCGATCAGTACTTCATTGACTGGGGCCTTCTTATGTCGGGCTCCGTACTCATCGCGGTCCCGGCGATCCTTGTCTTCGCACTTGCTGGACGCTACTTCGTGCAGGGACTGACCGCGGGTGCAGAGAAGGGGTGAGCGAGAACCTGATGTGGCCGGCGTCCAGAGCAGATTTGGTTCGGTAGTCCGTCCCAGCTTGCGTGAGCGGGGACACAGCGACAGGAGGCAACGATGAACGTCGTCCAGACCTATCACGACAAGGTGGTCGAACTCCTCGATGACATTACCAACACGCAGCAAGAGCGGATCACTGCTGCTGCAACGATCCTGGCTGACACCGTGGCTCGGGACGGCCTCATCTACGTCTTCGGCTCGGGCGGCCACTCCTATATCGCCAGCGAGGACATGGCCGGCCGTGCAGGTGGGCTGGCGCCAGTCCATCCGGTGTTCGATCCGGGCATCTCGGTGAGCTTTGGGGGCCGTCGTTCATCGGCGATCGAGCGCCTGCCAGGGT
>PWUO01000054.1 GCA_003562555.1 Dehalococcoidia bacterium | reverse complement strand
GAGTAGCACCGGTGGCCCCGCATCCGGCATACGACGTGGGCGACTCCGCTTACGACAGGCTCCTCCACGGATGGCTGACCGGGGAGTTGCGCCTCGTGAATACCGGACTCCCGAAAGAGCGGCACAGGCTCAGCGAACTGCTGCTGCAGGAACGACCATCCGTGCGATGCAGCGACGGCAGCGAGCAACCATTCAAGCGTACTGAACTCAATCTGCTTGCCGGACTTCTGGATGAGGAGGAACAGGAGACGCTCATGCTCCCTGTGCTCATCGAGATGACGGGCAATGAGACAGAGGCGGTGGTCCTCTGCCCCAGCGATGTTGAACTGAAGGTGCTCTCGTCAATTCTCGGCATGCGCATGAAGTATGAGCGACCCGGAAGGGTCCGTATCTACAGGCCCCAACTGGCGTTGCTGCGCAGCAGGCTACGGACAACCACACAGTACGCGTTTTCCTCCAGGATAGTCGATGAGTGACCCTCGTCTTTGACAAACGAAACGAAATAAGGAATAATTAGCAGGCTCTCATGGTAAAAATCAGACTTCGCCGAATAGGCAGGACCCATCGACCAGTCTACAGGGTGGTAGTGGCAGACAGCAGGGCACCACGCGATGGCTCGTTCATCGAGGTAATCGGACACTACGACCCGCAGACCGAACCTTCTACCGTACGCATCGACCGCGAGAAGGCGCTTCTTTGGCTCTCACGTGGTGCACAGCCCACTGAGACCGTCGCCAGTCTTCTCACCAAAGCCGGGATCACCGCGAGCTCCAGTCAGCTCTCAGGCTAACAGCCTACACTCAAGGAGAAGCGATGAAGGAACTAGTTGAGTACATCGTCAAATCCATCGTCACGGATCCTGACAAGGTGAGCGTCACCACCGAAGACAGCGAAGAGGGCTTGCTTCTGAAGCTCGAGGTTGCCCCGGATGATAAGGGCAGAGTCATCGGTAAGCAGGGAAGAGTCGCGGAGGCAATGCGAACCCTGCTAAGGGTCAAGGCAGCCAAGGAAGAGACCAGGGTCAGGCTGCAGATTCTCTAGTCCCACGTAGCGCTCTCGCGTCTGGTAGCAAGCCTGCCACCAACCTCCGTTGATGTCGCGTAATCACGGCCATCTCGTCTACTGAGACAGTCGGCCCTCCTCTCCCCGTGAATCACCTCTCACGACACGGCCCATTGAGTACTCCAGGCTGATTAACCGAAAAGGCGGCTGTCCGGCCGCATCCGAAGCCGGATGCACGGCATCGGGAGCTACCTGATTCCAAGCGCAGTGGCACCTATCGCGACAGGAGGCCACGACGAGGAAGCGCTGGCGGCACGTTTATCTTCCAATCTGCGTCCAGTGGCATCACGCACCTCTTGAGCACAGTTCGTGTCACCATAAACTCCAGAGCCATGGCGGCTATCCGGGCCGCAACACAACGGGACCATCACACATGCGTGGAGCATGAAGAACCGACTGAGGGTGCAGTCGAAGTAAGAGGGATACTCATGAGCGATGCGGCCGTGCTGAAGAACACGGGTCCAACCGCGCCAGGGCGCGCGTGATCCCCTTCACACGGTACTTAGAACGCAGTCCTGATCGCCTGCCAGGGCCCGGCCATGAAAGGGCCGCGTGCATCTCGTAATCAGTCTTGGCGCGCCACCACAGAGGCACCGGCGGCAGTAACACGAGCGACAGGACCATCAGGACGCACACGCGAGGCAAGAAACACTCAGAGATTGACAGAACCGGGCCATCAACCCAACCTGAAGCGCAAACAGGCTGCCGAGAGCGCTCTCCTGTTCTTACGACTTCCGCTTCTTGAAATCTTCGAGGTCGAGGTTGCTGATGAAATCCTTGAACGCGGAGAGACCTTCCATCTCCTGTTCATCCACCTTGCCCTCGATCAACGGCTTTCCGGTATCCTCGTCGAGCGTGATCCCGGCCTTTTCGAGCACGGTCTCCTCAGCATAGATCGGCACTTCCGCGCGCACAGCCAGTGCCAACGCATCACTGGGGCGCGAATCAACCTCCACCTCCTCGCCATTCACCTGAAGCGAGAGCTTGGCGTAGAACGTGTCCTTCTGCAGATCATTTACTACCACGTAATCCGGCCTGGCTCCCAGCGTCAGAATGACCGACTGCAGCAGGTCGTGCGTAAGCGGGCGAGCCAGTTCCACGTTCTGAAGCTTCACAGCGATGGCGTCCGCCTCCGCCGGGCCGATCCAGATGGGAAGATACCGGTTAGAGTATTTCTCTTTGAGGATGACTACCCGCTGGTAGTTCATCAGACTGACTCTTATACTGTCGATCGTCATTTCGACCATATGTCACCCCTCTGGCATCAGCCAGCGTATCCGGATGCGGTTAGCGTTATGATACCACAGGGTCATCACGTACCCGCAATCCCGCGCATTCACTCATCCAAAATGTTACCGGGGCGGTAGGGTTCACTCATTTAGAAATGTTACTAAGGGGTCATGCGAAGTGACGAGAGGATGAGCATCGATGAACGACGGAAATACCTGAAGCTGATGGCGGGGCGGTACCTGGAGGCAGGGCGTTCGGAACGAGGCAGGCTGTTGACAGAGATTGTTGCGGTGACGGGATTGCACCGTAAGAGCGTGCTGCGGTTGCTGCACGGGAGGACGCTGGAGCGTGCGCCGAAGAAGCGGAGATTGGGGCGCAGGCGATATGACGTAGCGGTAAGTGACGCAGTCTGGGTGGTGTGGGAGAGTCTGGATTTCCTGTGTGCGGAGCGGCTGACACCGCGGCTGTTACTGACGGCACGGCATCTGGCGGGTTTCGATGAGGTGCTGCTGACACCGGAAGTGGAGGTGGCGTTGGGGAGCATCAGCCGATCCACAGTGCAGCGATTACTGCAGCGGTTCCAGCAGGACAGGCCGAAGCTGCCCCGGCGTAGGCCGCAACCGCCGAATCCGCTGTTGCGTGAGGTGCCGATGGGACGGCTGCCTTGGGCCACCCAACGCCCGGGCAGCTTTGAAGCCGACCTGGTACACCACTGTGGCCCCCTCTCTGCCGGCGAGTATCTGCACACACTACAACTGGTGGACATCGCCACAGGCTGGAGTGAGCGCGTAGCAGTACTGGGCCGAAGCCAGACCGCGATGGTGGACGCCTTCAAGCGGGTGCAACAGCGGCTGCCCTTTGGCATCGAGCACCTGCATCCGGACAACGGCAACGAATTCTTCAACAACCACCTGATCCGCTACTTCGGCACGGAGGTGACGGGCATGACACTGAGCCGCAGCCGTCCGTATCAGAAGAACGACAACCGCT
>PWUO01000201.1 GCA_003562555.1 Dehalococcoidia bacterium | reverse complement strand
TCCAACGTTCTTAAGCATTGGCCCGGTGGCACTACCCTGGCGATGCGACAGCACCTGCGTGCATTAGCACACGAACTTTGACACAGCGACTGACCACGGTATAATAGGCCGTTCGCGGTGAGCGTAGCCGAGTGGTTAAGGCGCCAGGTTGTGGCCCTGGAGATCGTGGGTTCAAATCCCACCGTTCACCCCAACTCCCCTCCTCATGCTCCCCTATGCATATCGCCAACAGCGGTCCGAGCATCTCGTGCAGCCATAGTCACGTTGACTCCTGCTCTGCTACTCTGCCAATCGCGGGGCAGTTTCGTATACACCGCAATGCGTTCTGCTAGCATCAGACCTGATGAGTCGCGATACTGTGTACCGTCACGGGTGTGTCGTCGACACCTCAAACCACCACTGCCGCTTCTCCAATGCGCCAGCATGAAGACATTCAGTGACACCTTTCCAGCGGTCGTCGTGGCGGCTACACGGGCTCTCGAACTGCGCCAGCCAGGGGCCAGCAGACTGGTCAATGACAGCCTTGCATTCGAGATGCTTCCGATTGGCTGGCGGGCATTACTCCGGTTGCTGTGCCTGCCGGGCTTTCACCGTCTCACGCTGCTCCTGCACATGAGACTGATGCCCGGTACGCTCGGTTCACTTCTCTGCCGAACCCGCTACATCGACGACGTGGTGACGCATTCGATGGACAACGACCTGGAACAACTCGTCATCATCGGTGCCGGTCTCGACACACGAGCGTACCGGATAGACGGAATCGACCGTATTCACGTATACGAGGTGGACCTTCCCGACATGATCGCGATGAAGCGATCCAGTCTCCAGCGGGTTCTCGGCGCCATACCGGAACACGTGACGCTTGTGCCGGCAGACCTGGAGCAGCCCGACCTCGGGATCACATTGAGTGCCGCCGGATTCCGACCGGAACGGCCTACGCTCTTCGTCTGCGAGGGTGTGACGCAGTATCTCACCGCAGGCGCGGTAGACTCAGTAATGAAGCTGGTGTCCGCGACGTCCGGCAGCATCGTATTCTCGTACGTACAGCGGGAGATCATTGAACGTGTGAACCGTCGCGAGGGAAGTCGAGCCATCATCTGGCTTGCCAGTCGCCTCTGGCCGCCGGTCACGTTCGGACTGCATGCGGAGGAAGTGGAGACGTATCTGCTCGACCGCGGACTGTCGCTGCTGGACCACGTGGGTGATACCGACTACCGTGACCGCTACCTTGCAGTTCTTAGCCGTGACCTGAGCCTTTCTCAGGGAGAGCGAATCGCCTTCGCCCGAGCAACACGGGCATGAGGACCCAGCCATCCTCGCTACTCCGGATTCTTTGTCCGCCTCTCCCGGATCTGCTGCAGGATGTGGTTGAACGCGCTGGTGTCGACACGGTAATACCGCATGATGATGATGGCGATCACCCCGGCGATCACCGGAAAGAGCACGAGCATGTACCGGATCATCGCCAGCGCCTGCGGCGTTTGCATCACGTTTGGTGCGTAGCCCGAGGCCGCCAGTAGAAACGCGGCGAGCGACCCACCGGCGGCATAGCCGAGTTTGTTGCTGACCCCATATGTCGAGACAGTGACGCCCTCACCGCGGACGCCCGTTTTCCACTCGCCGTATTCGACCATGTCCGCCAGCATGGACCGTGTCATGACGTACGTGATGCCGACTCCGGCGCTCGAAACGGCCAACAGCACGACGATTGCCGTCACCTGCTCGTACGGAGTGAACAGCACCGCAGTCCCCGAGATGATTACGATGAGCATCCCGGTGGTATACAGGTTCCTCTTGCTGCCCAGCCGTCGCCCAAGCGCCGGACTGACGAGCGCACCTGCGATCATCGAAAGGATCATGATGGCCATGAAGACGGGATAGAACGACTCCATACCCAGGTTGTACTTCACGAAGAAGATGGCAGACGTCGTGCGCATGTCGTTGGCCGCCTGGGTGAAGAACACCGCCAGCAGGAGTATGAGCAGCGGCTTGTTCGACAGGAGCAGTTTCAGGGCGTCCCTGAAGCTGTGGCGAGATCTCTGTGTCGCCGGCAACTCCCTCGTGCTGGCGAAGCATACTAGATACAGGACGACCGCCACTGCGCCGTAGATACCTGCGGTTACGGTGAAGCCCGTCTGTGGCGAGGAGAACGAGTTGACGAGCGGCATCGTGATGGCTGCAACGACCAGAATCGTGGAGAATATGGCGATCGTGAGCATGGAGGCAAGGCTGGAACGCTCGTTGGTGTCCTGAGTCATCGATGCCATGAGTGCGGTATGCGGAACGGTCATAGCCGTATACGCCACCCCCAGCAGGAGATAGGTGATGGCGGCGTAGGCGATCCTGCCGGACATGGACAGGTCGGGCGTGCTGAACGTGAGGACCAGGATGACCGCGATGGGTACCGAGTTGAACAGGAGATAGGGGCGAAACCTGCCCCAGCGCGTCCGTGTCTGGTCCGCGATGTGACCCATCAGCGGATCGTTCAACGCATCGAATACCCGCGACGCAAGCAGGATGGTTCCCACTGCAGCAGCCGGGATGCCAAATACCTCAGTGTAGAAGAAGACGAGGTAGAAGCTCACCATTTGCCAGACGAAGTTGGAGGCGGAGCTGCCCAGCCCGTAGCCAACTTTTCTGGGGACGCTCAAACGCGGCAAACTGGCTGGTGGTGTGATCTCAACTTCCGGCAATGCCATGCCTTATCTCCTCTGCATGTCGGCCGGCGTACTCTGCCGGCGCTTGGCCCGCAGTCCGGGCCTCCGGCCTCATGGTCGTACGCACCTCACTCATCGTCCTCACCGTCCGAACACGATCTCCTTCCGTCGCTTCAGCGCCACGTTTGGCTGTGCAGCCGGGAGCGACAGTCGCGCCTTCGCATCGTAAGTCTCCTCTCCAAGCTCATCCAGGATCGCCCGGCCACGGTTACACTGCTCCACAATGCTCGCGTTTACCCTATCGATCGCCGCCGGAGCCACGCGACACACAAACCTCGCAAAACCGTTGAGCCCGTATGGAATCGACTCCACGGTAATGACGGACCGCGGGTCGGGTAGATACCACGTGCCGAGCGTGACCTCGCCGAACCTGGTGATGGGGGAACCGAGCGATGCCTGCCGCTCCGGCGTGAGGCCGATGCTGGCCACCACCCACTCACCATCGATGTGCGCCTCAGCCTGGCCATGGTAAAGAAGTCTGCCTGTCTCGGAGCTCCATTTCGTGTCGGCTTCGTGACCCAACGTCTGCGACATCGTATCCATGGAGGTCAGCGTGTAGAGCGTATGGCGCGTCCTGAT
>PWUO01000154.1 GCA_003562555.1 Dehalococcoidia bacterium | reverse complement strand
TGAAGAGTTCGTTTCCGTACCGTGTCTCTGCACTGATACCTGATGCCATGCAGTATATTACGCATCTGCGGTTGCATTCGTGTGCACAGGTGTGCTCACACTCAGTCCTTTGTACACCGGTGTGTATAGCAGCAGGACCAGCGATTGTGACGCAAGCTGAGCCAGTGCTTTGCACTCGTGACCATCGCGGGAGGGCGGCCAGGTCTACCTCACCTGACTTGACAGCCTGCTGCTCTCAAGGCTACGTTGATGCCATCTCCTTTCGCACCCTGTCTCGTGATTAGCAGCATGAGCGTCAGAATTGTTACCGACAGCACCGCCGACCTGCCCGAGGAAGTCGTGAAGAGCCTTGGGATTACCGTCGTACCGTTGCTGGTGCACATCGCCGACGAGACGTTTGAAGACGGCGTCACCATCTCAATAGATGGCTTCTACAATCTCCTGACCACCGGTGACGTGTTCCCGAAGACCTCAGCGCCATCTTCAGGAATGTTCATCGAGGCGTACCGCCGCCTGGCACAGGAGACTGACGAGATTGTCTCGATTCACATGTCGACCAAGCTAAGTGCCACACATGCGGCAGCACTGGTCGCCAGAGATGGAATCGACGCTCCCATACGTATCGAAGTAATTGATTCGCTCTCGGCATCAATGGGTTTGGGTTTGCTCGTCATCCATGCGGCGACTATGGCCAGGGATGGTGCCTGTCTTGATGAGATCGTACGCAAGACTGAGGCATCAATCCCCAGAACGCAGTTCTTCGGCATGCTCGACACGCTTGAGTATCTACACAGGGGTGGCCGGATCGGACAGGCCGCGTCCTTTCTCGGTTCCATGCTGCGCCTCAAGCCAATCCTGTGTCTGCGCGATGGTGTCGCCTACCCGGTGGAGCGCGTACGTGGCCGTGAGCAAGCTATCGACCGCCTCTGTGAGATGGTGGGCAGTCAGGGAGCCATCACTCATCTTGCAGTCGGCTATACCACCGGCGAAAGAGCCATGGAGCTACTGGCGCAACGGTTGACACCGTTCTTCCCCAGTGATCGAATGGTGCGCACGCGAGCGGGCGCGACCATGGGAACCTATCTTGGACCGGGGGCTCTTGGAGTGGCGCTCATCACAGCCGAACAGCCCGAGTCACAAGAAGGGTGAGTGCCCCTGTAGCTTCGCATCAACCAGCTTCTGTCCGATATCCTGCTTCGTACGTGTTGTAGACGTGGCATCGCGCCTGCATGCTGAACGTACGCAGGCGTGACGCCCGTAGCAGGTGCCCCGTGCACTACGGTTGCGCCGCAAACGTCGAACGAGCGGGCTCCCGATGGAATGCGCAGCACGCCGAACTCGGGCAACCTGGATAGACGAAGCGTCCGGCCTGGCAGAGACGGCAGTCAGAAGCGTAACACGGCGAGTTGGCTGGCTGGCATGCAATGGAATATGAAGCTATACTGGCGCAACGCGCTTTGGCGTCCGGCTCGAGTGTCGTGAAAACCACGCCTGCGGGAGAGCTACATCTGCGGTGCCCGGGGGAAGCATGCACATCGTGTTGGTCGATACCAGAACCAGCAGCCGTGCTGGTGTGTGAGGCGCGTGGTCAGTGTCAGTCAGGAGGCTTGAATGAACAAGACGCTCTCGGAGATTAATGAACGAATCCAGCGTCGCGAGGCCGTTGTGCTTACGGCCGAGGAGGTCATTGACTACGTGCGCCAGAATGGTTTCGAGAGGGCTGCCCGAACCGTGGACGTCGTCACGACCGGTACCTTCAGCCCCATGTGCTCTTCTGGCATGTACATGAATGTCGGTCATTCCAAGCCACGCATCAAGCTGGGAGGCGGGAATGCGACCCTCAATGATGTTCCTGCCTATACGGGACTCGCCGCGGTCGACCTGTTTCTTGGCGCCGGTGCAATTCCAGAGGATGACCCGAGAAACAAGATCTACCCAGGCGAGTTCCGCTACGGCGGAGGACATGTTATAGAGGACCTTGTTGCTGGCAGGGACGTACGCCTGCAAGCCAGTGCATACGGAACCGATTGTTATCCGAGAAAGAGGCTGGACACCTGGATTCGTCTTGCCGACCTCAACAGTGCCACGCTGTTCAACATCAGGAATGCGTACCAGAACTATGGCGTTGCGGTCAACTGCAGCGACAGGATGCACTACACATACATGGGTGTGTTGAAGCCGAACCTGGGAAATGCCAACTACTCGTCAGCCGGCGCTCTTTCGCCGCTTCTGAACGATCCCGACTACGACACCATCGGAATCGGCACCAAAGTCTTTCTGGGAGGCGGCGTCGGCTACGTCGCCTGGCACGGCACTCAGCACAACCCACACGTGCCCCGTCTGGATAACGACGTGCCGCGAGCGCCAGCAGGGACGCTGACACTCATCGGCGACCTGAAACAGATGAGCACCCGCTGGCTTGTCGGAACCAGTATGCTGGGATACGGAGCTACCCTGACCCTTGGCATTGGCGTGCCCATACCCATACTTTCCGACAGGGTGCTGCAGCACACTCTGATAACCGATGCCGATATCGTCGCGCCGGTCATAGACTATTCTACTGCACAGCCACAGCGCGAACCGGACATACTGGCCGAGGTGACGTATGCGGAATTGCGCAGCGGCGCCATCACGCTTCTGCAGAAGAGGGTGCCCACATCCTCGCTCTCCAGCTATCCTCGTGCCCGGGAAATCGCCTCCATCCTCAAGTCATGGATTGGCTCGGGTTCGTTTCTTCTGACCGAGCCCGTGGCACCGTTGCCGGGGCGGTCCTCGGAGGTTGGCTATCACCACTTGGTGGAACGTCCCGCAGGAGAATAGACGATGAAGATATCACGCCGCATAGTGCTTCACTTTCCTCCGCTGGTCACCGGTCAGCCGGTGGTGTACCGGCTGGCCAAGGATTACGACCTCATGTTCAACATCCTGCGTGCCTCCGTGTCACCCGGACAGGAGGGACTGCTCGTCCTGGAGCTTACCGGCGAGCGCTCCGAATACGACAGGGGCATCCAGTACCTGCGCGATACCGGCATCGAGATTCAGCCGCTCAGCCAGGATGTGCTGCGAGACGAGTCGCGGTGCACCCACTGTGGCGCGTGCGTCGCAATCTGTCCCGCGGACGCGTTTACCTCCGACCCGGTGACGCGGGAGACTGCGTTCGATCACGACCGCTGCGTGCTCTGCGGCCTGTGCGTCAAGGCGTGTCCACCGCGCGCCATGACCATAGTGTTCTAGGGTGCTCACGAAGTGAACAGTCGACGCATCTATCGCGACTGGGTGGGTGGTGGTGACCTCGTCT
>PWUO01000029.1 GCA_003562555.1 Dehalococcoidia bacterium | reverse complement strand
GCCAGTGTTATTGGGGAGTTGTTACTTGTGGACAAGTGACCGTGATGGATAGAATAAGGAAAGAACAGGGATTTAAACAGGCATAGTTTTTCACTGAAATAGAGGAATCAATCTCTTGTTCGAGACCCCTCACCGATGACTGCAGATACAGATGACAGTCTGATCCGGGAGAGAATTGATGCCTGGAAAACTGCCGCCCCTGAGTTGGAAAGCTCCCGGAGGCGAGAAATTGTCGAAGCGGATACGGCGAAAGCGATTATTACTTTAGAAGGGCCTTTCCAATCGGCCCTGATCCATCATAAACTGCGGCCCACTTCCGGCCTCGTGCAGTTGCAGGAAATCTTCAGGATTCTGGCCGGCAGGCAGCCGCCCGACGCTTTGCCTCAGCGTGATCGGGAATGAAAACCCTCTTTGAACTGGCCGGGGAAGTTCAAGGCTTTCTTGAAGGCCAAGGTTGGAAGTTCGCCCGAGATAGTTGTTGATTGTCCCCGGCAAATCGGACAATATGGAATTGTCAATTCCGAATTGAGGCGCAAAATGGAATTAAGGAGTCGATTAATCCGTTTCCCCCGGAACAGTTTTTTCCTGTTCGGGCCTCGGGGTACCGGGAAATCGACCCTGGTGAAGAAACGGTTCCCGGAGGCACTGTATATTGATCTCCTCAAGCCGGCGCAAATCCGGGTCTATTCCGCTTATCCGGAACGCCTGAGCGAAAGGCTTGACACGCTGCCCCGGGGGGCTACGGTGGTGGTTGACGAAATTCAGAAACTGCCGGAGCTGCTGGACCTGATTCACAGCCTGATCGAGGAAAAACAGGGCTGGAAGTTCGTCCTGACGGGTTCGAGTTCCCGCAAGTTGAAGCGCTCCGGCGTTGACTTGCTGGCCGGCCGTGTCCTGCTGCGATCCCTCCACCCGTTTATGGCCGTTGAAGTCGGCGAATCGTTCCGCGTCGGGGAAGCGTTGCGGATAGGATTGCTGCCGGTAGTGCTCGATTCAGATGAACCGGAGGAGGTTCTTAAGGCGTATGTCTCCCTCTACTTGCGCGAGGAAGTTCAGATGGAGGGCTTGGTCCGGAAGCTGGGCAATTTTTCCCGCTTTCTGGAGGCTTTGAGTTTCTCTCACGCCTCGGTTCTGAATATCAGCAACGTGGCCCGGGAATGCGCGCTGGAGCGAAAAACCGTTGCCGGCTATATCGGCATACTGGAAGACCTGATGCTGGGTTTCCGATTGAATGTCTTCAGCAAGCGGGCGGGACGGGCGCTCGTATCTCATCCCAAGTTTTACTATTTTGACTCCGGAGTTTACCGTTCACTCCGGCCGAAAGGACCGCTGGACCGTCCGGAAGAGATAGAAGGGCACGCCCTGGAGGGGTTGGTGGCCCAGCATCTCAGGGCCTGGATCGACTATAGCGGAGATGACCATTCGCTCTATTTCTGGAGAACCCGGGGCGGGGTTGAAGTGGATTTCATCGTCTATGGGTCGAACGGATTTTTTGCCCTAGAGGTTAAAAACAGCGATAAAATATTCTCCGCTGATATCAAGCCCTTGAAAGCGTTCATAAACGATTATCCCCGGAGCAAGGGATATCTGCTCTATCGGGGGGAAGAGAGGTTAATGAAAAACGGGATTCTCTGCTTGCCTTGCGAAGAATTTCTGCTCAGTCTCAAGCCCGGTCAATCTTTCCCCGATTGAGGGAAAAATCCAATATCGTTAAATGCAGAACGTCGTCTTTCTCAAAATAATTGATTTTTCCTCTACTCATTTGCGAATCTCGTAAGTCGCGCCGCCGATACCTGGCTGTCGATCCTGCCCCTCCGGCCATAAGTGAACCACTTCGCTCCAACTCCGGCAACGTGTTTGTCCGGACGGGACTTGTTGACCTGTGGGGCGCGTAAGCAGCGGCGAATTGTTCGACTTTCCCAATTTTAGCTTTTCCACCCGTTCGATGATTATTTTGTTGATTATCTGCTGATAAATGTATAGTATGTCCACTAATCGTGGACATAGATGACAAAATGCGACGATCGATATGAGTGAAGCGGCGGAAATAAGGCGGAAGATCGGCCGGGATATATTTGATTATCCGGCACTTCTTACCGCTCTTCCCGGCTACACCAAGCCCCGGGATAAGATCACCCGGCTGCTGGCCGGGGGGGACATTATCCGGATCAAGAAGGGGCTGTATAGTTTCAGCCGGGATTTACGTGGGAAGGCGGTCGAGTTGGGCTATCTCGCCAACCTGATCTATGGGCCCTCATATGTCAGCCTGGATTACGCCCTCAGTTTCCACGGGATGATCCCCGAGCGGGTGGAGACGGTTACTTCGGTTACCCCGCGGCGGTCGCGCTTGTTCCGGACGCCGTTCGGGACGTTTTCTTACCGGATGCTTTCTGGTTCGAGATATACGCTGGGAGCCGTCCTGTCAGCTGATACGGAAACTCCTTTCCTGATCGCCTCTCCGGAAAAGGCCCTGGCGGACAAGGTCTGGGCCGACAAGCGTTTCTCCGGTCGGGCGGTGGGGGATTTCAAGGCTTATCTAATTGATGATCTTCGGATTCCGGAAGACCGGTTGAGCCGTCTTGATCTCGGCGGAATGCGGGAGATAGCCCTGGCTTATGAGTCCCCCAAGATTAATAATCTGCTGAGGTTCCTGGAGAGTATGGAGGGATCAGCCCGTGCATAGTGCCATCCGCAATATGCTGCGGCGCTATGATTGCCGGACCAGGGACGACTATATCAACGCCCTGCGGGATATCCTCCAGAGCGTGGCCCTGCTCGGCCTCTGGCGGTCCAAGTTCTTCGACCGGGCGGCTTTTTACGGCGGCAGCGCGTTGCGGATTCTTTACGGGCTCGACCGCTACTCCGAGGACCTGGATTTCTCATTGCTCCGGCCTGACGGCGGGTTCTCCCTGGGAACCTACGGCACCGCCTTGTGCCGGGAGATCGGCAGTTTCGGCTTCCAGGTTGATTTCGAGCCGCGTTCCCGGGGAGAGAATACCGCGATCGAATCGGCTTTCCTGAAGGCGAATACCTGCCGGGAGCAGATTGTGATCGAGGCCTCTGACGAGTTGATCCACGGACTCCATCCCGGGAAACAGCTCAAGCTCAAGATCAAGATCGAGGTCGATACCGATCCTCCGGGGGGATTCCAGGTGGGGACTGAATACGTGCTTCAGCCCTTGCCCTTTCCCGTGCGTGTGTACAGCCTGCCGGATCTCTTTGCCGGGAAGGTCCACGCGGTCCTCTGCCGGAAATGGAAGAGCCGGGTGAAGGGACGGGATTGGTTTGATCTGGCCTG
>PWUO01000271.1 GCA_003562555.1 Dehalococcoidia bacterium | reverse complement strand
TTTCCATGACCGCGGGGGGGGGCTGCAGCTCAGGCTGGAATATCCGCCTTTTTGAACCGGGGAGTTTATACCAATCATGTTTTGCGGAAAAATGCGAGTTAAAATATACGTCAAACAAAAGGCAATGGAGAGTAAATTTGCTTAATTGCAAAATGCCTTCAAGAAATCCGGACAGGCCGGTTTGTGCTGCCTCCGGTTCCTCCCGACAAGTTGATTTCACCAAGTTCATCCCCCTTTCCTGCCACAAACCATTCCAGCAGGCGGCTACCACCGTCTCCTTCCAGATGCCCGATCTCAAACTGTGTTCGCAGCGACAGCATCTTAACCCGGGCTGCCGGACTGAACCTCACCCGCACAGGCTGCAACCGGCGCAGTCCAAGTCCTTTGTTTGTAATATTTGTCGGGAAAGCACCGCGGTTAGCAACCCTTACCCGAATCCTATGCATATCTTCTCCAACCTTATCCACGCGCAAATCCTCGAGCACCAGCCGCGGGCACCGGTTCGCATGCTCAAGGGTGAAACGGTATGTGCCCCGCACTATCCGCCGGAGTTCCTTCAAGGAAGGGTTAGCCAGATGGGGGGTAAGAAAACCTCCTATCTCAACCGGCCCCAATTGCGGGTGATTAAAGCTCTGCCAATCCCTGAAGAGAGGTTCTTTGCGTTCCTGGCAGCTCCACCATTCCATCAACCTTCGCATCCGGTCTTCGGACTCTTTTTCAGTGCATGCCTCGAAAATTTCCTTCGTGGAAATTCCCGCACTGTTTTGCAGGTTGCCCAGCTCAAACTCGAAAACAAAAATTCCCAGATGATAATAGCCAAAATTATGAAAATGCCCGCGCAAATTGATGTCTCTTCTGTTCCGCACGTGGTATTTGACAACCGGTATCACCTGGAAACCGGTTTCCCTGGCGCCGATTTCAGCCAATTCTTTCATTACACGCAAATCCGACTCGTCTAAATCTCTGTCTCCTCCGGTAGAGGGCGGGCGCAATACTGCAGCAGAACCCGTGTGGTAGCCCAAAATTCCGAACAGGTTGGGCCGAAGATATATAAACTCTGCCAGATGGCGCATTTCCGGTTCGCTGAAAGGGAAATCTCCCGAACCAGCCTGTTCAGGTTCAGGCCTCCAATCATACGACCAGTTGCGGTTCCAATCAAAACTGCGCCCTCCCGCAAGAAACTCCTCGCTGCCGTCCCACTGATGGATCAATCCCTCCGGCAGCATCCGGTAGAAAGGCCCTTGAGAATCGAAACGCCTGCGAACCATCAATCGCGGGTCCTGAGGGTCCTTAACAAAAGTCCCGTCCGTATGCTCCAGCCTCATGCTCAGAATCAACCCGTTTCCATCAATGTCCTCCTGGTACAGCCTGTTCGGCAGCCGTTCGGCATCTTCTGTCCGGCTGCGAATTCTGGCGCAGGTGGTCACCGCAAATTCAGCCCCATCCGGATTCAGCCTCGGAACAATATAGAATGCTGCCCGGCGCAGCAGGTCGGGTTCTTCCACCAGCAATTGCCGCGCAGTATAAACAGCTGCATGGGTGCCAGACAGTTCGCCTGCGTGGATGTTCCCATGAACAAGGTATGCCGGTTTATCCTCCGGCGCTCCGCTTTGAAAACGTGTTACGGTAAGCATATTTACCTGCCTCCCTTCACGCGAGGCCCCCAGGGATTCTAAACGGCACAAATCCGGCCGCGCGACGGCAAAACTTCGGAGCAACCGGGTCATTTCCTCATAAGTTAAGAATTGGTCAAATGATAATTCGGGCACAGCCGTGCTTTCCACCATCTCAACCTCCTGTAAAAAACCACTTATATTAAAACATGCCGGGTTATAATCAGCCTCTAGTCATCAGGCATGAACCATCGTTCGGGGTTAACCGCAAGCACAGGAGGAATCCGCTCATCCAGCCTGAACCTTCCTATCCTCGGAAGCGTTATGCGCCACAGCCGTCCGGCATGGCCCGGTTCCACCTCTATTTCAGCGCGGTCGCTTATAACCCCTCCCTGCATATCCCATGCCAGACCGCCTTCGGGATCCCATATGGAAACCCTGTTCGAGCCGCGGATAATATCCACGTAAAAAGTTTCTGCATCTTCCGGAACAAAAAACCAGTACTGGACTGTCCATCCGGACGCACCCGGCTCAGCCGCACTCCCCGGCTCCCACGCGACTACCTCCGGAGTGCCCACCGGCGCAACGGGAATACGCAGTCCGCCGCTTGCGGTTGCCCCTTCAACATCCAGCCGGTAGGTTCCCGCGGGCGCATCTGCCGGAATCGTGAAGTTGACCTGCTCCTGCATCCACCACGAACCCCGGCGTATCTCCTCCCCCCCGGGGCCGGTTATCCGGTAATCTTGAGTTGCTTCCGGCGCGAGCGGCAGTATAAGCGCAGCCGCAAAGCACAGCGGCAGCGCCTTCCCCTCCTCCTTCCGCAGGAATACCGGCGGCGACGCGTAACGCGCATCCCCTGCCCCCGCCCTCAAGCGCCGCCCATTTCACCGAACCAAACTTCGACCAGCGCGCGATTTCCCTCACCTGCACCGGGATTTCCTCAGACCCGTCCGCGGATACAAGCCGCAGGTCGGATGTATCGTAAAGCGCCCCCCGCGGGAACGGCACCCCCGCGGTGAAAGGAACCCGGCTCTCGGAAACCCCCGCCTCGTTGGCGACATACAGGGGGATGCTGCCCGATGTTTTTATATCCTCGGAGAACCGTTCAACGCGGAACCCTTCTTCCAGATAGCCCAGTATATTGCCATCGGCGCCTATCCATGCAACCTCGAGTTTGCCCGCCCCCCCTCCGAGAAGTCTTTCGGGTATTGCAGGGTAGAATACGAACCGCTCCCCCGGCGGCTCTATCGTGAAATCGCTCAGCTTCCTGCCGGACAAATCGAGAATCCTGCCCGCCAGCACCGTGCCAGCCGCCGCGCCGTCCAGCCGCGCCACGACGTCAAGATGTCCGTCCTCGGACCAGTAACGGCTCCGCGAAAGTAAAATTCGCAGCGGATCCGTATCGTCGTCTTCCCGCTCCTCCCTCACCGCGTGCTGAGCCGGGCAGTAAATCATAAGATTATCGGTTATCTTTTCAACTCCCGGCAGCGAGCCCTCCGTGCTTCCAGAAAGTCCGGCAGGGCTGCATGCCGAGAAAACAAGCAATTGAAACAGGAATATACACCGCTTTATACCCATTATACCTCTCCTGTTACGAACAATATATCGTCCGGCTGATGGCAATAACAATAATGTCCGGGAACCCCGGCAGGCGCTTATAAGGACGCAAAACAATACGGAGAATAATCTCAATGGCCAGGATAAC
>PWUO01000049.1 GCA_003562555.1 Dehalococcoidia bacterium | reverse complement strand
GTTTCCGGCAGCGCCACCGACAGCCTGCAGTGCCAGTACTGGAACCGCGGAAATGCCGATTTCGCTGGCGGTGTTGTACTGAAAGGCGCCAAACATGATATTTGAGACTGTGTTACTGCCGGAGATGAAGGTGCCCAGTGCCCCCACCACTGGAGACATGAGATGCCAGAATCCACCGGCAATCCCGGCGGCGCCGCGGGCCATCACTATCAGCATGGAGTCTTGGCCAGTGGGATCTCCCGAATTCATGAAGACGAACACCATTCCCAGAGCGAAAACAAGTGCAACAGCCGCTGGGCCGATCATCTTGACGGTATGCCTGACAACACGCTGTGCACGGCGCCGGCGAAGACGGTAGATAATCGGCAGAAAGACTGCGACCAGAATGAACGGTACGATTCCAGGATTGTACAGAGGGGAGATCTCCTGGCTGATACCTGTCCCGAGTATGTTATTCCAGCCGACAGTGATTGATTGCAGTATCTGCGTCACTTGAAAATACTCCAAGCGGGTTACCAGAAGCATCACCCCGATCACCAGGTAGGGAAGCCAGGCTTTCCAGGTACTCATGCGCTTACTCTCTACTCCTGCTCCGGCTTCTATCTCTCCTACCCCCTCGTCTGGCCACTCTTCACGCGGAGGAAAGTCCCAGACCTCCCGCGGGACGAGGAAGCCTCTGGAGACGGCGAATATGAATACTGGTAGTCCAACTAGTGCGCCAAGCAGCGCGGGAAGTTCGTAACCGACCAGAGTAGATACAAGCAGCATAGGAACGGTGAACACGATCCCTGCGAAGATCGCTAGAGGCCATACTGCAAACCCTTTTCGGTAAGAACCTTCCGCAATCTTGGTCATCATCATTACGATCGTGAGCGGAATGAAGGTGCCTATCGCGAAATGAAGGAATCCTGCAAAGGCGCCTACTTCGCGCAGGAAGGTGGTGAAGCTCACCCCATTGGGAAGGTCAACCAGGTTGCGAATCGGCTCGAAACCACCCCAGATAGGAACACCAACGGCACCGAACGTCACTGCGGTGCTGTCTCCGACCAGGGTGGCTACTACCGCAATAAGAGGTGGAAACCCAAGCCCGACCAGAAGCGGGGCACCTACAGCCGCGGGTGTACCAAATCCTGCCGCTGCTTCCAGAAAGGAAACCATGAGCCATGCGATGAGTATGACTTGTACCCTCCGGTCCTTGGAGATAGTCGTGATGGAGGCACCGATACTTCCAATGGCGCCACTGACTCGAAGAAACTGCAATATCAGGAGCGCTCCGAACACAATGAGGAGGATGTCGAGCGCGTTGATGAGTCCGCCCAATGTTGCTGCTGTGAGCCACCGCAACGGCATATTCCAGGCGAGCCCCGCAATTACCGCAGCGGACAACCAACCGATGGGCATGGCCTTCATCGCAGGCCACGACAGGCCAACCATCAGTAGTCCCACAATCGCAATGGGCAGTCCGGCAAGGACTACCCGCAACCACTCAACTTCCACAGGTCTATTCCGCTGTCATGGAATCTCGGTTCCACGTGCTTGCTGCCGATGAATTGAATTCCTTTCAACCTTTGAAACCTTCGTCGATCTGGTCCGAAGATGTACCGTAAACTGCGCGTGATCGACACTTCACCGGGCGCCAGCCGAATCCAACTCTTCACTCAGGTGCCAGAAGAACTCGCTAAACGTCGGGAACTGGAAGATGACATCACCCAGGACTTGATGCGGCAGGCGAGCCCTGATGGCAACTGAAGCGATGTGTATCCACTCGCTCGAGAGCGGACCGACTGCAGCGGCGCCAAGCACCTCGCCAGTATGCCGTTCGACTACCATCTTGCATACTCCGGACCAGTCGGTCTGGTAGGTGTATGGCCGATCGAGTTCCTCCATCGGTAAGCTTGCGGTGAGGATGTCGATGCCCTGCTCTCTGGCCTGTTGTTCGGTAAGTCCTACGGCGGCCACTTCCGGATCCGTGAACGTCACCCGCGGAACAGCTCGCTCGTCGAGGGGACGCGACAGCCCTAGAATGTTGGCTGCCACGCATCGGGCATGGTAGAGGGCTCGATGTGTGAAAAAAGGTGGGCCTATGACATCGCCGATAGCCCACAGGCCTGTTCCGGCATGCCCGAACTCGTCCACTGGCACTGCCTTGCGTGCTTCAATCCCCACCGTATCAAGGCCAAGGTCGGTAGTGCGCGGTTTCCGCCCGACAGCAATGACGACCTCATCAGCTCTTGCATCGGATCCGTCCGATAACTCGGCTACCTTTGCATCGCCGTACTTCGTCAATCGTTCCACCTCTACGCCAAGGCGCAACTCTATCCCGTCGGCTTGCAGGGCCTGCAAGAGATGCTCGCCCAGTATGCTCTCCTCGTTGCCAAACAGAGTTTCGGCACGCTCGATTATCGTTACCGCAGCACCGTAGCGCTGCATCATCTGTCCTATCTCGACAGCTACCGGTCCGCCGCCCACAAACAGGATGCTCCGTGGTATCTGTCTGACAGAGACTATTTCGCGATTCGTCCAGTATCCCGTATCGATCAGTCCTTCGATGGGAGGAATGATCGGTTCCGATCCGGTGGCAAGTACGATGTCGGGAGCCGTGAACACGCGATCCTCTGTCGTAACCATCCCGGGACCGCTGAGTCGCCCCTCCATTCGAAAGAGATGGGCCCCGCGCGCCGCGAGTCGATCTGCCAGCATGGAATCGTCATAATGACGAACCGCTTTGTCGCGATAGTCTGAGATCTCACGCCAGTTGAGTTCTACAGGCTTGGTTCCGAAGCACTTGACGCTCTCACCCCAGAGCGCTACGGGTCGCAGCAGGGTCTTAGTTGGATTGCATGCCCAGTAGCCGCACTCTCCCTGGACTCGCTCTCGTTCCAGTGCAGCTACCTTCTTGCCCGCCGCAGCCAGCCGATGCGCCAGAGCTTCCCCTGCAGCTCCCGTCCCAACAATGATTACGTCGAATTTCTCCGCTTCGTCCATGAAACTACCCCCCCCAATGAGATATTCTTACGCTCGCGCGGGACTGAAGAAGGGGTAAGGCTAGAACGAACGATGAGTCCTGTCAAATGATGGACAAGGGCCATGTTTAATTGCGGGACGGGTATGACCCGGTACCTGCGCCGGATGCGCACATTGTTCTTGTGCGTCCTGGCTTAACGAAGATACCGAGCGGAAACGCCCGGCGTTCAAGTGTTTCCAGAACTGATCCATTCCTGCGGTTCCGCGTGGTCATCGTTCTCAATCCTGTAGCTGAGGCAGCCACATGAGAAACTTGCGTCACGTCCACCGTGCTCGCTATTCTGGGTGTGCGAGGCTCTCTC
>PWUO01000152.1 GCA_003562555.1 Dehalococcoidia bacterium | reverse complement strand
TGGGGCTATGTATTGTTGAATAAGGGGCATGCACGCGTCGATATACTCTACACGCGCTTTTCTGAGCGCGGTCGTGCGATCATCGACACTCTCTGTTTTCTGGGACTGTTCGTTCCCGTGGTCGGCACGCTGACCTACCTGTCATACAATTGGATGATACGTGCGTTTAACATCGGCGAGAGAACTGTGTTCACCTATCTCTACTGGCCGGCCCAGCCCTTGAGGACCATCATCTTCATCGGCATTCTCCTGTTTCTTATTCAGGGACTGGCTCAGTTCTACCGCGACGTATATCTGGCCGTGAAGGGTGAGAAGTATGATTAGTATGACACCTGAGGTAACGACCATTGCCCTTCTTGGTGGTGTACTCGTTGGCGTATTGCTCGGCTATCCCCTCGCTATCTCCGTTGGTGCTGCCGGACTCATCGTCGGCTATCTGTTGTTCGGCCCCGCGATCATTGGCGATATGTTCTATAACCGGATGTTCAATCAGATAACCAACTACACGCTGCTCGCGGTGCCGTTCTTCGTGTTCATGGGTATCATGCTTGAACGTACCGGTGTTGCCGAACAACTGTATTCCGTTCTTTATCTCTGGTTCGGCGCCCTTCGTGGCGGACTTGCAATCACGACAATCATTATCGGAACGATCATGGCCGCGTGTGTGGGCGTTATCGCGGCTTCGACCATGATGCTCGCGCTGGTGGGCATCCCGGCGATGCTCAAGCGTGGCTACAGCAAGCCCCTTGCCACAGGCGCGGTATGTGCCGGTGGTACGCTCGGGATCCTCATTCCGCCCAGTATCATGCTCGTGGTATACGGCCCGATGGCCAACCTCAGCGTTGGCCGCCTGTTCTTCGGCGCGTTCATTCCTGGCTTCATGCTGTCCGGTCTGTACATGCTCTTCATCATCGTATGGTGTCTCCTGAAGCCAAATGAGGGCCCTGCCGTTCCCCTGGAAGAACGCAACGTTTCGCTCAGCGCGAAGACGGGCATGTTGATCAAGTCTCTGGTGCCTCCTCTGTTGATCATCCTCGCGGTGCTGGGCAGCATCTTCTTCGGTGTTGCTGCGCCAACCGAGGCGGGCGCCGTCGGCGCACTTGCTGCAACGGTACTTGCCATGGCGTACCGTAAGTTCACGTTCAAGGCGCTGCGTGAGACAGCCCTCTCGACCATCAAGCTGAGCGGCATGATCCTGCTTATCGCGTCGCTCGCGTTCGCTTTTGTCGGCGTATTCATTCGTGCGGGAGGTGGTGCCGTAGTTACGGAGTTCCTGCTGGGTGCTCCCGGCGGCAAATGGGGTGTGTTCTTCGTCGTGATGCTGCTGAGCTTCGCACTGGGCATGTTCATCGACTGGATCGGTATCGTGTTCATCATGGTGCCCATCATCACGCCGATTGGTGCTGCGCTCGGGTTTGACCCCCTGTGGTTCGCGATGATGATCATCATCAACCTCCAGATGTCCTTCCTCACTCCTCCGTTTGCGTACGCAATCTTCTTCGTGAAGGCGGCATCTCCACCGGAATTTGGAGTGGAAACGACGGACGTAATCCGCGGCGTCATACCCTACATCTTCCTGGTCGCCATCGGACTGCTTCTCTGCATTGCGTTCCCGCAGATCATTCTGTGGCTCCCAAGCATGATGTGACACAGTGTCCATTTAGACGTTGTTTCTACCGGGCCTCGCGGGAGCGGGGCCCGGTCTTCTTTCTCCCGGTTCCACGTGTGGCGGTCAGGCAGTGGGCTTTCGTTGATGTCTTCCCCGAGGTTCGTTGAGCCGCTTTCCTTGCACTGACCGTTCGTCGATGACCACGGGTCTGTTGGCCCGAGATGTTCACGCCTTAGTCCATCGATAATTACAGGGCGGCCGATAGGACCAGTCTTCGGCCAGCCGAAGTCCCTCAGTGTGATTCATCGACTTGCAGGTTGGTTAGGGATGGTTCTTACTCGAAAGGTCTTGACATACGTGAAACGGGATTCATATACTGACGCTGCTCGTCCTTAGGCTGAACGGCACATCTTCCGTACCAGACAATCACCATGTGGCAGCATGCGGTCGTCTGTCGCAAGCGGCACGACCGAGAATATAGATAATCTTTGGAGGTGAAAGACCATATGACGAAGCGAGTACTGATGCTGTTTGTCGCGGCCGTGATGCTCGTTAGTGTGGCAGTCGTTGGCTGCTCACCTGACGCGCCGTCGCCGACACCTACTCCTACACCGACACCGACTCCCACTCCCACACCTACACAGCCCACCGATCAGGTCATCCAGTGGGTGGGCCAGGCTGCGCTGCCTTCCGGCATGCCCCCACATGAGGGACTTGCCAGGCTGTCCCAGAATATCGGCATCATGAGCCAGGGCCAGCTCGACATGACGGCCCATCCTGCGGGCGCAGTGGTTCCTGCGACCGAGGAGTGGCAGGCAGTAGACCGAGGTGTACTTGATTTCTGTGCTGGCGGCGCATCCTACATGGCCTCTGATGTGCGCTTCGGCACGGCCTACTCCCAGTTGCCCGCCGGTATGCCGCCTATTCCCAACCTCATCTTCCACCGCAATCAGGGCGCTGACATCATGAACAAGTGGTTCGACATCAGGGGATTCAACATCTACGACATCCCCGGTGGCGGTTTCCACGGTCTTCCCGAGATCTGGATCTGGACGAACACACCAATCAACAGCGCTGCTGACCTGAATGGCTTGAAGATGCGCGCCTCCGGCGATGCAGGTGAGGTGCTTGCACAGATGGGCGTAGGCCCTGTATTCCTGCCTTTGGGCGAGGTATTCGAGGCCATGCAGCGCGGCGTCATCGATGCCTTTGAGGTTGCTGCCCCGAACTTCGACTACATGATGGGCATGCACGAGGCCGCCGACTACGCTTACCTGTCGCCTTCGCGCGCTCCGACCGAGGCGTACGGCTTCCTGGTCAACACCAGTTCCTGGGAAGCGCTTCCTGATCATCTCAAGGCCATCGTAACCGAGGCTGCGAGATCTGAGGCTATCACGTACAACTCTATTGCAGTTGCCCGCGATGGTGTGGCTCTGCAGGCGATCATCGACTATGGAGTGAACGTTGCTCCTTTGCCTTCGGACATCGATGACATCTTCGTGGAACTGACTAAGGAGTTCTACGCGGAGCAGGTACAGATCTACCCCGAGTTGGCCGAGTACCTCGAGGCCTACCTTGCCTTCGCGAGTGCCTGGGACGAACTGTACGGATTCGCGTATCCGGTTATGACCAGTCTCGACTAAGCGCGAGGCGTAACGTCGAAGTCTATCGCTGAACGACGGCCCTCCCGGGACAAATGGCCCGGGAGGGCCAGTCCGA
>PWUO01000296.1 GCA_003562555.1 Dehalococcoidia bacterium | reverse complement strand
TAAGGCAGGGTCGGACGCGGACCGACCAGGCTCATTTCCCCGCGCACAATATTAATTAACTGGGGCAGCTCGTCGAGACTGCTGTGCCGCAAAAACTTACCCACCCTGGTAATGCGCGGATCTTCTTCTTCCACAAAAACTCCAGCCCCCAGTTTCTCGGCATTTTGAACCATGGTGCGAAACTTAAAGATCTTAAAAGTTTGCCCCTTTAGACCGGCCCGCTGCTGGCGAAAAAAGACCGGCCCCCTGTCATCCAGCTTAATGGCCAGGGCTACCCCGATCAGCAGGGGCGATATTAGTAGTAACCCCGGCAAGCTGCCCAGCAGATCTACTAATCTTTTAAATACCTGCATCAGTTCACCTTTCCTTTTTCATTTTAATCCCATTGCTTCGATAATTTCCCGGTTAACTTTATGGACATCATATTTTTCTTCAGCAATCCTGCGGCTTGCAGCACCCATCTTTTTCAGCAGGCCCGGATCTTTAATAAATTTCTCCATCGCCGCGGCCAGGGCCTCGCTGTCTTGAACAGGCACCAGGAAACCGTTTTCCCCGGCCTGGACCGTCTCCCGGCAGCCCGGTGCATCCGTGGTAATAACCGGCCGGCCCATGGCCATCGCTTCGAGCACCGAACGCGGCGTGCCTTCCCGGTAGGAGGGCAGCACGTAAACGCTGCAGGCCTGCAGGTAGGGGCGCACATCATTGCTGCCCCCGGCGTACTCGATCAGGCCTTCCTGCTGCCAGCTTTCTAAATCAGCCTGATCAATAGCATCGGGCCCTTCGTGCTTGCGCCCCACCAGGACAAACCTGCTCTCTGGATACTTAGCCTTTATAAGCCGGGCCGCCGCCGCGTATTCCCGGATACCCTTGCTTTTAATCAGCCTGGCGATCAGTAAAAAAGTAAGATCACCGGTCAGTACCGCTGGGCTGTAATAGTAGTGTTCCAGGTTAACCCCGGATCCGTTTACCACTTTAACCGCCTGCCCTGGCCCAATAATCTTTAACTGCTTGAGCAGCTCTAGGTCGTCACGGTTTTGAAAAAATATGAGTGAGTATCTTTTTAGGGCCTGGCGATACATTAACCTCAAAATCCCCTGCACCAATCTCTGTTTAAATGATCCTCCACTAAAAGCATAACCGAGGCCGGTAATCATGGCAAATAGCTTAACCGGTGGCAGCCTGCGGGCCGCAAAAGCGCCATAGATAATCGGTTTAACCGTATAAGTAAATATATAGCGGGGCTTTTCAGTGCAGATAATGCGGCGCAGGCTGACAAGAAGCTTTATATCCTGGACTGGGTTCATCCCGTCCCGGTAAAGGGGGATTGGATAATGTTTTGCCCCCAGGGTCTCGATTTTTTCCAGGCGGCCTGCTTTAGCCGGCCGGGTCAGGGCTGTTACCTGGTAGCCGCTTTTCAGCCAGGCCTTGATCAGATCACCCCGGAAGCTAACCATTGATCCGGCAATGCTGCCAACAATTAAAATTTTTGCCAAGAATTAATGCCTCCTTAAAGCAGACAATTCCTGCCGGTATAAATCCTGGTAAGCGCGGGCCATCTTAGTAACGGTAAAATGCTCTTCCACCCTGCTGCGCCCGGCCCGGCCCATTTCTGCCAGCTCCCGGTGCGGCAGGCGTAACAGCTGTTCCAGGGCATTTGCCAGCTGCCGCGGGTCAGCAGGGGGCACCAGGAAACCGGTTTTACCGTCCACCACCAGCTCCGGCGTTCCACCGGCAGCAGTAGCTACCACCGGCAGCTCTGATGCCATCGCCTCGAGCACCACCCCCGGCAGCCCTTCCCACCTGGAGCTTAAAACCAGGGCATCGGCGGCAGCCATTAGCCCGGGCACATCATCGCGGCGCCCCAGGAAAGTGACCTTTTGCTCCAGCCCCAGTTCAGCAGATAGCGCCAGCAGCTCCGTTTTTAGCGGCCCGCTGCCGGCTATTACCAGCTGCCAGTCATCTTTTTCTATTTCTATATCTTTTTTCTTTTCCTTTTCTTTTATTATACTCAGGGCCAGCAAAAGATCGGGGTAAGCCTTCTGCCTGCTTAAACTGCCCACGGCTAATAGTAAAAATCCCTGGCCGGGTAAAGATCCCGCCCCGGTCAGGCCAAGTTCTGCCCTTTTTGTAAGCTTCGCGGCCCGGTCAAGACTTTGGCAGTAACCGTCGGGGGCAAGGCCGTTATAGATGACCATGGCTTTTTTCTGTGGCACTATTCCTTCGGCTACAAACCGCTGCGCCGCCGCCTGGCAGACAAAGGTAGTTTTGCGGGCAAAACGCTCAGTCCACTTGATTAGTAGATTCCGGCCCCGCCCTCCGTAATAGACATTCCTGATACTGCTGATAATTATCGGCACCCGCAGGATCCTGCCAAAGATGCGTCCCAGGATATCGGCAGCGAAGAGCTGGGTATGCAAAATATCTGGCTTAAGCCTTTTAAGCAAAGGGGCCAAGCGCAGCAGGGTCCTTAGGCTAAATTTCTTACTCGGCTCGATAATATAGACTTCTATGCCCAGGTCTTTTATTTTTCCCTTAAGGGGCCCGGAAAATTTCAGTAAAGCGATCACCTTTGGCTTTAACATTTCCCGGTCCAGCTCCTTAAGCAGCCGGTAGAGCATCATCTCCGCCCCGCCTGAGCCGAGGCCAGTAATAAGGTAAACAATCTTTACGCTTCTTTTCTGCAAAGCCGCCCTCCATCTAAATTCTCATATATAATATCGCTTAGTAAATGTGTAAAGTAAAAGCTTATCTATCTTGATAATTCATGAAATTTATTCGCCTCCTTAAAATAGCTGAAAAGAGCTTAGGTGCAAATCCGGTAATAACGGTTAAGCTGAACCGTTGAATTTCCAGTCTTAATGATTAGAGTGCCTGGAGCGTGCCAGGTTTTCTAAAGCAAGCTAAACCATTTTTAACCTGCAAGCTTCAGGCCTCCAGCACCTTTATCCACTCCCGGGCAATGCGCTCGCTTGCAAAATCATCAGCCCTCTCCTTACCTTTATCCCTATACCGTACACTAATTTCAGCATCGGCCAGCAGGGTAAGGATAGCTGCTGCCAGCTGTTTTTCCGCCGCCGTCAGGGACACTTCAGCCCGGTACAGCTCTCCGCTGCCCACCGGACAGAGCACCCCGCAGGGAGCATATTCGATCTCCTCTGCACGGGTTAAAAAGTCACTTTCAGGGGCTAAGATCTCCCGCGGGCCCGAGGGACAGTCGCTGGCCACCACCGGCAGCCCGCAGGCCATTGCTTCAACCAGAACATTGGGAAAACCTTCAAAGATGGAAGGCAGCACAAACAGGTCGGCCTGGGCCATGAACTGGAATGGGTTAG
>PWUO01000109.1 GCA_003562555.1 Dehalococcoidia bacterium | reverse complement strand
CCTCGCCGCTGAATGGATAGGTGGTGGCGAACCAATTCAGCGGCGTGTCGACCGTGCTCAGCAACAGTTTCAGTTCTATTGCTCCTATTCGTGTGCGCCCGCGTTGCCGGTGGTTCTCATTCCGGCGCCACGGCAACAGTCTGAGCAACCCAGTTAATGAACGAGCCGGTTCCATGGTATTCCTCTCCGGTTGGTCCGGCTTCCCTCTGGAATCTCCACGAAGCTGCAAAGGCCGGCCACTCATCCCAGGCAATCCACTGATACGGCTCCGTCCATGTGATGTAGAGATTGTTGGCCGAAATCCGTAGCACCAGGGAATTCTCTGGTGCATCGACAGAGGGCGTCATGATGCCCAGCGGCGACACAAATCCATCGGGTGGCGGCTCAACATGGCCGGCTGCGGCAGCCGGAAGGTCAGCTGCTCCGGAGATCCTCGCGGCCCAGAGCCCTCTCGCATTGGGGAATGTGTAGGACTCTGGTTCATCAGAACCTGCGCGTTTCCACCATGTATGGAACGTGTACGGAGTCGAGGCATCTTCAATCGTGGGCTGAGAGTAGATCAGGCTGAATCCCTCGGCCGCCTCGCCATCAACACTGGCGACAAATATCACATCACCTTCCTGCACTCCGCGTGGGCGCTGCACTGTATCGCTCAGGGGCGCGTGGGTGGTAGTTCCTGGGTTAAGATACGGGAAGGTGAATGTCTCAGGGTACGGCAGTTCCATCTCTACCAGTGAAACGAGAACCTGGCGCAAGTCGGATTCAGGCGCTGTCGTATCACCCTGACGGGTCAACACCACCCGCAGGTCATCCCAGTTCTCGAGGTCATTGTTCACTTCGTACTCACGTACCGTCCATTCGGCCGGCACGTCCTCTTCGACCCATTCTTCCACCAGAGTATCTCCATCATAGAGTGCTACGATGAGATCGAGTGACACCCCGCCGGAGAGATTCTTGGCGAAGACGATGCGCAGTATCCTGGGCCCGTCGCCCGGAGGATGCCCCTCACTCAGGCCAAGCATCGTCGACTCATTGGCGTTATCCGGTGAGGCAATCATGGCGGGTTCGGTTCCCCATATGGCAGCTATGCCACGATGCAGAGCCGGGTACCAGGTGCTGACGGTCGTCCAATTGGTGTCGAACTCTCTATCCGGAAGAAGAGCCTGTTTCTGCGGCTCCCATTCCGGCTGTGGGGGAGGTCCAGGGGTTACATCGTCGACCTCTTCCTCTTCAAACTGTGCAGTGATGGAGTAGTTCGCGTTCATGGTAACAGTGGTTGACGCGCTGTTGATATCAGCAACAGCGGCAACATCACCACCCCACCCGACAAATTCGTAGCCGCTGGCCGCGCTTGCCGTCAGGTCAACCGCCGTGCCGGCGTCATACATGAACGTTCCCTCGCCGGGTGTGGTTACGGTGCCGCCTTCAGTGCTGTCTATGGTCAGGCTGTACCGATCAACGGGAGCAGGCTCACAAGCCACCATTCCCGCGACAAGGGCCGTGAGTAGAAGGGAGACCAACGCGATTCTCATCCTGCGCGGTCCCCGTAGACTGGCTGTAATCGGCATGTTTCACCTCCATACTTCCGTAATCGCCTCGACGAATTCCGAGCCCGTCGACTGTTGACCTGGACGACAGAACACCTGAACAGTCTCTGAATCACGGAGAGAGGATAAGAGGAGCGGACGGATCTTACTTCCACAGATGAGGAAGAGTCCACTCCACCACCGGCTCCCCGCATCGACCCGCGTTGAACTTATCCTCGTCCCGCTTCAGTCCCGGCGCCGATGGTAGCACAGCTCATCCGACGGTCAAAACCTGCGTGGAACAAACCGGACAACCACAGCCACACCGGGCGCGACGTGCCTGGCATCCATGCGGCACAACCCGGTAATCGCCGCATTTCGCGCACGGCTCAAGGAGAATGGCAAGCACGGAACGGTCATCGTAGGTGCCATCATGCGCAAGCTCGTCTACATAGCGTTTGGAGTACTCAAGAGCGGCAAGCCTTTCGACCCTGCGCTGGCTGCTGCGCATTGACATGCAAGGACGGTATCCACGTGTGCAGGACCAGACGTGTGCGCCTACACAACCATGGGTACAGCATGGGACGGCGGGCGGGTCTGAGACCCGCCCCTACATCCGAATGGCAGGCCGCGTGTGGCGTGTTTCCGCACGACCGCTGGCCTGTACATCCGCCCCGCTGCTGGAACACTGGTGGCGTCACCGAGACAGTGGTACGTCTCGGCAAACGACGAACACATACGTGCCAGGGGGGGACCATTCGACGGGCGGATGAAGCAGACGCAAAGAAACTGAAGAACAGATGAGGCGAGGACAAAGAAATGCCCCGGGTGGCCTTGCAGCTTCTACTCGAACTCAATCTCCTGAGGTCTAACGGTCAATCTCGCTCTTCGGCTTGTAGGCCTCAGGACTCGAACAACCCTCAACTCTTAAGACACTGGCCCTGTACTCACTGCCTGGTCACCTGGGGCAAGTCCAACAGTAGCCCACCGAAATGGGGGCTGTCAAGGGCACTTCGTTCGTGGCGGGAGAAATCGTATGCGATTATTGCGGAAACTGTGTCATCTGGTTACCGGGCACTAGTCATGGCGATATTTGGCCGCAAGGGCCGCGACGGGTTACCATCTGACAGCCGGTTTGCAGACAGACAATCCACCCGCAACAGGTGCACACATATGCTGAGACAGACCATACGCACGGCCGGACGCAGCGCGGCCAGACTGACCCTTTGTGGCCTGCTGATAGTGGTGCTGGGCGCAACGGCCTGCACCCAGACTCCGACACAGCCCGACCACACGGCGGAGATCGAGGCCCTCATCGACACCCTGCTGCACGACGAGGATGCGACCGAGCGGCGCTGGGCTGCAGCGGCGCTGGGACAGTATCGCGACTCCATGGCCGTTCCCGCGCTGCTCCAAGCGTTACGGCAGGATGAGAACAACCAGGTTCGGGCGCAGGTGATCATCGCGCTGGGCATGATCGGCGATCCCGAGGCCGTGGACGACCTCATGAGCGCCCTGCAGAATGGCGACGAGGAGGTCCGGACCCAGGCAGCGCGTGCGCTGGGCGAGATCGGTGATGAACGTTCCGTCGGGGCGCTGCAGCACGCGCTGCAGACAGACGGCTCACCCTATGTGAGACAGGTCTCAGCGTGGGCCCTCGGGCAGGTTGGGGAGGACTCGGCGGTCGAGTCGCTGATAGTGGCAATGGAGACTGACGGGGCCAGCTTCGTGCGTCGTGGCGCAGTGACCGCACTCGGGGAAATCCGCGCCGAGCGGAGTACACAGCCATTGATCGGCGCATTCGGGGATACCGACACACTGGT
>PWUO01000012.1 GCA_003562555.1 Dehalococcoidia bacterium | reverse complement strand
GCAAGCAGCAGATATTAGGACTGATGGACTTGTGTTGGGTCGAAAGGGCTTTTAATCTATTTTTCTTGGGACCCCCGAGCATAGGCAATTATGAAAAGAAATGGCTTATGGAAAGAAATGAGGTAACAACCAACAAGCTCAGTGGATGTGGTTTCATTTCTTTCCATAATACCTCAGAATAGACTTACTCAATAAGTCTATATGGAGGTAAATGATGGAAACGAAAAGTCTAATTGGTGTGCTTGCCGCTGAGGTTGTAGAAGAGCTTGTAAAGCTGAATTATTCTTACAACACTATATGCGGGTATCGTGCTTCATTCAAAAGGATCTGTAAATTTGCTGAAGAAAGGGGAGAACATTTTTTTTCAGAAAAGCTGGGCAGACAGTATTTGAAAGAGAGATATAACTGCACTATAGACTACTATACTAACCCCTTTCCCATAAAAGCAAAATCAGCAATTCGATCTGTGCGTCTGCTTGGGGATTATCAGCTCCATGGTGTAATCGTTCGTAGGATTGTCAAAAAAAAGAGCTATGTTAAACCGCCACAGTTTGAAAAAATATTAGATGCTTACGAAATAGAGTGCCAACAAAATGAATATGCTCAGCGTGGCATGCGCAGCCGTTTACAGAGACTGTTCTTTTTTGTAGACTACCTTTCACTGCGCAAGGTAATGGATGCAAATGAGATCAGCCCGGAATTGCTTTCTGACTACCTTATATACATTAGCCCTAGGCATGAAAAAAGCATCGCTGCTATTCTGACAACATTGAGAGTGTTTTTGCAATTTCTATATCAGCATGGTTACACGAAAAAGGACCTGTCGCTTTGCGTGCCAAAGCAAAACAAATATTATTACCCTGCTGTTCCTACCAGATGGGAACCCGATGATGTCAAACGCCTAATTGATGCTGTGGATCGTGGCAATCCTCAAGGCAAAAGAGATTATGCTATCCTCCTTATGGTAGCCAAACTTGGACTAAGGGTGGGGGACGTAAAGGCTTTAAAACTCTCAGATTTAAACTGGGCAACAAAAACCATCACTTTAACCCAGGAAAAAACAAAAAAAACTGTGACATACCCCATTTTGCATGATATTGGCTGGGCACTGATTGATTACCTGCAAAATGCCAGGCCTGTTTGTGAAACACCCTATGTTTTTGTACGCCTGTGTGCACCTTTTGAACCTTTTGGTAAAAATGCCAATTTGCATAATCTGATGGTCAAGTATATTCGTCTGGCCGGGATTAAAGTTCCCCACGGTAAAAAACAGGGGCTGCACTCACTCAGACATGCTTTGGCCAGTACCCTTTTAGAGCAAGGCGCCTCTTTGGCAATGATCACAGAAGTCCTTGGCCATGTGGATTCAAAGTCAACCTCAGTTTATTTACATACTGATATTAAAAACCTGAAAGCCTGCGCACTGGACCCTGAGGAGGTGTTCTCCTGTGAGTGAACCCCAAGAGTTTTTAAGTGCACTGGCTATTCCAATTGAAAAATATATTGCCGAAAAGCAAGCAGTTGGTTACAAGTTTGTTAAAAATATTCAGCTGCTGAAGAGCTTTGACCAATTTGTCAAAGAACAATATGCCACAGAAAAAACACTAACAAAAGAAATGGTAATGGCTTGGACGGCACGCAAACCGAATGAGACTATTGCAAACCAAAACCAAAGGATCTCGCTTTTACGGTGCCTGGCAGAATACATGGTTCGGGTTGGATATCAGGTTTATTTATATCCGAAAGGATTGCTCTCTGTTCAACGTTATAGCTATATGCCCTATATATTTACCATGGATGAAATCAAACAGATCTTTGATGTATGTGATCATTACCCACCGAGCAGTATAACCCCTAACCGTCACCTGATGCTACCGCTGTTAATGCGTATGCTTTATGGGTGCGGCCTTCGTATCAGTGAAGTTACGCGGTTGAAATTGGCAGATGTTGATTTAAAGAAGGGAACCTTGTTTATCCGCAATACCAAGTTCAACAAGGAACGGATCCTGCCGATGGCAGACAGCTTAACAGAACGATGCCGCCATTACTTCAACACTGCCAACATCGGTAAAATGAACAATCCTTATCTCTTTCCGTCTCCGTATGGGGGCCATTATTCTGAAGCGAGCCTTTACAAGCTGTTTCGTGATGTGCTTAGGCGAGCTGGTATTAGCCACCTTGGTCGGGGTAAAGGGCCAAGAATTCATGATCTCAGGCATGTTTTTTCAATTAACTGCCTAAAAAAGTGGATAATGGAAGGAAAGGACCTCCATAATGGTCTTCCATACCTCTCGGCTTATCTTGGTCATGAGGACTTGCGTGGAACTCAGCACTATTTGCGTTTAACGGCCGATGCCTATCCTGACATATTGTACCGCATTGAAGAAAGTTGTGCACATTTGATACCGGAGGTGAATTGGCATGAAGCAGACTGATTTTGCTAAGGCCTTGGCACGTTTCTTGACCGATTATCTGCCGGGACAGCGAAATGTTAGCACCAATACCATTAAATCCTATCGTGATGCGCTAAAGCAGTTTCTCTTGTTTATGCAAGAAGACCAGGGGATCAAGCCTGAGTGCATTTCCTTTGCTTCATTGGGCATGCTGCAGGTCAAGAAATTTCTAAGCTGGCTGGAAGCAGAGAAAAAGGCAAGCGTTAACACCAGGAACCAACGCTTAGCCGTCTTGCATAGTTTTTTCCGTTATGCGCAAACTGAGTATCCGGAGATTCTTTTTGAAAGCCAAAAGATTCTCGGTATTCCGTTTAAAAAAAAGCATCAACCTGTCATCAAGCATTTATCCATGAAACAATTGGGACTTTTATTTGAACAACCGGATTGCTCCACTTGCAAAGGCCGCCGTGATTTAGCCTTAATGGTCACATTATATGATACAGGGGCAAGGATACAGGAACTTATTGACTTAAAGGTCTGTGATTTAAGACTGGCACAACCTGCAGTCATTACATTGTCAGGGAAAGGTAACAAACAAAGAAATGTGCCTATTTTAAAAAAGACCCAGAACTTATTGGAAACCTATTTAAAAGATAATCACCTCCTTGATACAGGCCGTGAGCGAAGTCCATTATTTTACAATTACAACCTGCAAGCATTTACAAGGCCCGGCATTACCTATATCTTATAAAAGTATTACAAGATGGCAAAACTGGCTCATCCAGAAGTTGTATTCCCAGACAACCTTCACGCGCACATGCTGAGGCACTCAAAATCTCTCCATCTCCTTGAAGCCGGCGTGAATCTGATCTATATCCGTGATTTGCTGGGTCATGTTAGTATTACAACCACTGAAATGTATTTGAAATATGACACCGAACTAAAAAGAAAAGCACTGGAAGCTG
>PWUO01000157.1 GCA_003562555.1 Dehalococcoidia bacterium | reverse complement strand
TCCAGAGCATTCCCTCAGCTGGAGCCCTGTCCGGATACACCTGCTGCAGCCACGCCACAGCCACATCAAACGCATCCTCCGGACTCAGGACCTCATCCTCGGGTTCGGTCACTTCGGGGGAAACACAGCCACCAGCCAGGAGCGCCACCACAGTCAGTACGGCTCCGGTAATCACCAGCACTCGCCTCTTCATGTCTTCCACCTCCACGATTAAGAATATCGCCACTCATCGATACCTTCAAAACCTCATCACAGAGACATACGAATTCCCCCCGGATGTATCACAGGTCACCGGAAGTGGGAACCACTCCGCCACAGGTACGCAACACGGTATGCTCTTCCTAAGAAGGATGTACGAGGTACAGGCCCGGGACTCTCACACTGTGCAGTGCAGACAGACGACTCTTCCTCGCAGAAGACACACGTGGACCACAACGTGACCTTCTGCTACCCTTGTTGGCGGCTCCTTTCTCGTGAGGAGTCGCGATCGCATACCACTGTCGCGCAGCGCAAGGGAATACCCCTGGGAGGAGAACACATGAAGCTCCCGGAACCGAGAGACAGGAGCGACGTATCGCTCGAGGAAGCGATACGCGATCGCCGCTCGGTAAGAGCGTATAAGTCCGGACCTCTTACACTCAATGAGGTCGCGCAACTCCTCTGGTCTGCTCAAGGCATAACCGGCAGGGACGGCTTTCGCGCCGCGCCATCAGGCGGTGCGACGTATCCGCTGGAGACGTACGTCACGGTGGGGGATGTCGTCGGGCTTGAGCCCGGCCTCTACCATTACGAGACGGATCAGCATTCGTTGTCACTTGTCAAGCAAGGAGAGTTGCGTGCAGAACTCTCCGCCGCATCGCTTGAGCAGCCCTGTGTACGGGATGCAGCCATCGTCGTCGTCCTGTCAGCAGTCTATGATCGAACCACCGAACGCTACGGCGAACGAGGCAGGATGTACGTCCATATGGATGTCGGGCACGCCGCGGAGAACCTCCTGCTGCAGGCCTCCGCTCTCGGCCTCGGATCGGTACCGGTAGGCGCATTTCGGACCAGGACCATAGCCCAGCTTCTGGGCATGCCCGAGAACGAGGTCCCCTTGTACCTTCTGCCTGTCGGGAGGCTCTAGGTGAGTGCTGCGCACGTAATCGTTGTTCTGGTCACCACCTCCGGTGAAGAAGAATCCCAACGCCTTGTACGCGCGCTGCTCGAGAGGAAGCTCATAGCCTGCGCCAACATCGTCCCACGAGTTCGTTCACTGTTCCGCTGGGAAGGGGCCATTGAGGATGCGGGTGAGTCACTTCTCATACTGAAGTCCACCACGGACGCACTCAAGGCCGTCGAGGAATGTGTCCACCAGCACCACAGTTACGACGTTCCCGAAGTCATCGCCCTTCCGGTATCGGGTGGAAGCGAGCAGTACCTCGCCTGGGTTACCGCTGAGGTCGCCCCCGCGCACGTCGGTAACCAGCCGGACTAACAACGCATTGACGTAACCAGACTTCCCATCTAGACTGTTCCCGGTCAGCATGCATCCGCTGATCACAGTCCTTCTCCTCTTGTCTTGGCGGCCTCCTGGCCGGATCTACTGAATAGCGAAAGGGGTGATCCAGGTGAAGTTCAGCAGTGACAAAGAGTTGTTTGACGCCATGGAGCAGAAGCTCTACTCCTCCGTTGTCTCGGATATCCTCGACCAGCTCGGCTATCGAAATCAGGCGATGCGCGCCGACATCAACCCGATGTGGCAGGGGGCAGTTGTGGCCGGCAGGGCACACACGCTGCTGAGCGTGGACATCTACGAGATCAAGGAGAATCCTTACGAGAATGAGATTGCCGCTGTGGACTCTCTGAAGCCCAACGACGTACTGGTGGCAGGAACGAATACGTCAACGAAGACCTCAATGTGGGGAGAATTGCTCTCCACTGCCTCCCGGGCTCGCGGTGCACGAGGCGCGATTATCGACGGCTACACCCGCGATATCGCCCTGATTTCCGAGATGCGCTTCCCCGTCTTCGCAACGGGCACGAGGCCATTGGATTCGAAGGGCAGAAGCATCGTCATGGAGTACAGTCGCCCGGTGTTGTGTGGCGACGTAATGGTGTACGAGGGCGACATAGTGCTTGCCGATATCGACGGCGTTGCGGTGATACCACAGGCTATTGAGGATAAGGTCATACATCTGTCCTTCGAGAAGGTCAAAGCCGAAGACACTGTCCGCGAGGAACTGCTGCAGGGCGCGCTGCTCGGCGATGTGTTCAAGAAGTACGGCGTACTGTGACACACGCGCAAGCCATCGACTGGCAGTGGTGAGCCGGATAACTCTGATCAGGAGGGAATAGGTGAAGATCACAAAGGTGGAGGCAATCGAACTGCGCCTGCCCGAGGACCAGATAGAAGAGAAGTGTTCGTCGGGACAGGACGCCCTCATCGTGAAGATACATACCGATGAGGGGATAACCGGAATTGGGGAGATAGACTCGTCCTCTCGCGTGGCCAAAGCGGCAATAGAAGCCCCTTTCAGCCACACGGTGACGTCGGGACTCGCCCGTCTGCTCATTGGAGAGGACCCCCTGAACATCCGTGTTCTACAGGAGAAGATGTACCAGGCGACCTTCTACTACGGCCGTCGCGGTGTCGTCATCCACGCGATGGGCGGCATCGACATGGCTCTGTGGGACATCGCCGGGAAGTACTACAACAAGCCCATCTACCAGCTCCTCGGTGGTGCGTTCCATAAGAGGATTCGCGCGTACGCAAGCATATTGTTCGGCAGAGACGGGAACGAGACCGCCGAGATCGCCCGCCGATGGGTAAACGAGGGCTACACGGCGGTGAAGTTCGGGTGGGATCCCATGGGGCAGAGCGAGAAGGTGGATCTCGACCTAGTCGACGGGGCCCGCCGCGGCGTGGGGCCTGACAGGGATGTGCTTATCGACGCCGGATGTTGTTGGGATACGCTCACGGCAATCAGGCGGGCACGCCAGTTCGAGGAATTCGGCATCATGTGGCTTGAGGAGCCCCTGCAGCAGGACAACCTCGAGGGATATATGCAGCTTAGCAGCCGGTCTCGAATCCCGATCGCCGCCGGCGAAGGCGACGCCGGGAGGTACGCGTGGAAGGACCTGATCGATCGCGGGGGCATCCATATTGCCCAGATCGATCTTGCACGAAACGGGTTCACCGATTCGATGCGCATTGCCGACTACATCGAAGACAAGAGCCTGCGGGTGGTCAACCACTTCTACACCACCGGTATCAACCTCGCCGCAGGATTGCACTTCCTCGCCGCACGCAAGTCCACCTTCATCCTGGAGTACTGCGTCGAGGAGACGCCGATGCGCTGGGACGTGACCAAACAGAAGAT
>PWUO01000278.1 GCA_003562555.1 Dehalococcoidia bacterium | reverse complement strand
GGATTGCCGACAAACGGATACTTCGCCTGGTGCGTAAATGGCTCAGGGCTGGGATATCCGAAGACGGCAAGTGGTCCAAGACCAGGTGTCAGCGCCTGCTTGAAATTGTCATAAAGCGCCGGTTTAAAAATGTTGTATAGGGGTAACCGCCAGAACCAGGTATGAAGTTTGGTTCCGGCGGTTTGCGTTTTTGGGGTTAATGTTCCTGAACCTGATCTTTCATCCTGTAGCTTTTGCCTTCGATAAGGATGGTTTCGGCATGGTGGAGAAGTCTGTCCAGCATGGCAGAAGTCAGTGTGCTGTCGTTGTTGAACACTTCAGGCCATTTCTTGAAGGCTCTGTTGGTGGTAATGATGGTTGATTTTCGTTCATAGCGCTGGCTGATAATCTGGAAGAGCAGGTCAGCTCCCCGCTTGTCTATGGGCAGATAACCAAGCTCATCCAGGATCAGCAGTTCCGGACTCACATATTTTTTTAGTTCTGCCTTGAGTTTCTGCGCGGCCTGGGCAGCAGACAGGGTGTTGATGACATCTATGGTGGTGGTGAACAGTACAGGGTATTTTTTCAGACATGCACTGTATCCAAGGGCTGTGGCTATGTGTGACTTACCCAGTCCCACTCCTCCGAGGATTATGATGTTGGCCTTGTTTTCCATAAAGCCGAGGCGAAAGAGGTTTTGTATGGCCGGGCGGTTGATTCTGGTCGGCCAGGTCCAGTCAAAATGATCCATGGTCTTGATGCTCGGGAAGCGGGCCATCCTGACACGGCGGTGTATGGAGCGATCGTGTCTGGCATCGGTTTCTGCCTGGACCAGCCTGGCCAGATATCCAAGATGATCCCAGTTCTGCCTGGCAGCCTTGTCAGCTGCCGCTCTGTATTGCTCTTTTATGCAGTTGAGTTTGAGAAGCTGGAGGTTATCTTCGAGTCTGTCCACCTCATTCTTTTTGCTCATGTTTTTTTCTCCTTGGGTTTGTCGTAAATGCTAAGATCAGGTTCTTTGACTTCAATATCCAGGAGGTCCTTTCTCCTGGTCAGGTGCAGGGCGCCTGGAGCGGGCATGATCCTGGATCTTTGTTCCAGGATGTTGGCGATATACTCACAGGAGAAGGCACTGTAGGTAAAGGCATCGTCCATGGCCCTGGCCACGGCTTCAAGGCTGTAGATTTCGCTCAGGGCGACAATTTTCTGGACGTGATGTCTGGCGTTCAGACGCTTTTTCTCCAATTCAAAGTAGTAATCCTGAGCTCTTGGAGACAGGGCCAGAAAGCGGGCAAAGATTTGCTGATCCCTGGCTGCTTTGCGCTGGACAAGCAGCTCCTGGACATGGTCCGGATCTTCAAAATCCTGTTTTTTATCAAAGCTGCGGACATGCCTGGCCACAAGGGTATTGCCGTCATAAACACATAAACGGTCAGGATAAGTCTTCAGAGTCAGGGGTTGTCCTGCGTACCTGGCCGGCACGGAATACCGGTTGGACTCCAGGGTGATCCTGAACTGCGAAGATGCTCTGGTCTGGGTTATGACTCCGATATCGTAAGTATTAACTGGCAGGGGCAGGAGATGCTTTTTTTCTTCTTCAAGCATATCCACCGGTTTTTTTCCGGTCTGGGCATGGATACGCACATTGGCTGTGGACCTTAACCAGTCTTGGGCAAAATGGTTGATGGCCCGGTAATCAGGAAGTTCAAGACCGGCCAGGAAATTCTTTTTGACGTAACCGATGGCATTCTCCACCCGGCCTTTTTCATGCGGCTTTCTGACTCCGCAGACACTGATCTCAAAACCCCAATGTTTTGCGAAGTCAATATATTTGGGATTGAGAAGCGGTTTCTGACCTAAAGGATGCTTGAGTACCGCACACTTCAGATTGTCGACCATTATCTTTCTGGGAACCGCGCCAAAGGCGTCAAAGGCGTTCTGATGACAGGCCAGAAAGTGCTCCATGCTTTGGGAAACGGTAAATTCAAGATACATCATCCTGCTGTAGCAAAGGACCATGACAAAAAAACTCAGCTTTCGCCTGCTGGAGCCCACCTGTATGGAGCCGTAACTCCCCCAGTCCACCTGAGCACACTCTCCGGGAGCAAAGGCCAGGGTCAAAAATGCTTTGGCCCTTCTGGGTCTGACTTTGCCTATGTATTCCTTGAGAATGGAATACCCCCCTGTATAGCCCTGCTCCCTGATGCTGCGAAGTACCTGTACGGCTGTGTAGGGATGAGCCTCCAGCATCCTGACGATGCTGTCCTTGAAGGGATCAAGTTTACTTGATCTTGGCCCTGATTTTCTTTGACAGAATTGCTTTTCTTGGAGCCACCTGCTTACTGTGCGCCGGTCCAGCTGAAGTTCTGCCGCGATCTGGGCCGGAGTAAGGCCTTTGTGGTCATGATAATATTTTATTCTGGCGTAAAGTTCGTAATCAATCATGGCATCCCCCCTGCGAGTTTTTTGAGGATGTCTGAGAAGTGTACCGGCCCTGTCTGTACGGACCTGGCTTGACTTACAGGTGGAGCCTGAATGGAAAGAACCTGATAAAGCGGTTTTTTCCAGGCAATGAGATCAGCCTGGATCAGATTAATGCGTGCCTGCTGCAAAGTGCCTTCATCCATGCCCAGGCGCTGGATGACCATGGCATCGGAGTAGTAGCTCAGCCCCTTATGATCGCCAACAGTTACCAGGAACAGGTACAAGGTTGCAGCAGCATGACTTAAGTCATCAATATGAGAGTCACGGACCAGCCTGTGATCCACCCAGCTGAACTGTCTGGGAACCTTGCGCAGCCTCTGAGGAAGGATGGGATGCTTTTGATACATAAATACCTCCTTGTGGGTTGTTGATAACATCGCAGCCCAGTGTGTACATCCGCCTGGCGGTTCTGACGATGTCATCTTGTAACGCACTACCGCATAAAGAGGAGATTAGCCCAATAATCACAGATGGTTGCATGATCCAGTGATCTTGTAACGCTTCAGGCAAAGACTTCTCAACAATTTGAATTTCAATACTTTTTCGGGAGCAGTGATCTTGTAACGTTTTCTTGCTTGAAGCAGTGCGCCTGGAATATCCGGGATTGTTTTTCCTCCACTGCCGAACCCTGTCCACATTGTCCGGCCCCCGGAAGTAGTCCCGGTTTTCAGGCTTATCCAGCCAGGCCCTTTGACTGGCTTTCTTGCTCGCTGATCGGCACTGCAGCTTGGAACAGTATTTTTGCTTACCCCTGTTTCGGTAGTCAGGACAAAAAAATTCGCCACAGTGAAGGCATGCGTATTGTTGGCTTGTTTTGCGGCCCAAGAACTTATCCTCCTTTGCCTCAGACAGGCAAAGAAGGCAGTAACGGCAAGACAGAAGAAGAGGAAGAAAAAGAAG
>PWUO01000174.1 GCA_003562555.1 Dehalococcoidia bacterium | reverse complement strand
CGCCAGTCTGACCCTGGCATGCCAGGCTCTTGCGATGACCATCACCACCTCCAGGGAAGCGATTCTGGCCGTGCCACGTGAGTTCCGCGAGGGTAGTCTTGCAGTTGGCGCCACCAAGTGGCAGACGATTCGGCACGTCGTGCTGCCCCAGTCACTGTCAGGCATCGTCACCGGCGCCGTGCTTGCCATGAGCCGCGCTGCCGGCGAAACCGCGCCCATCCTGGTGGTGGGAGCAGCGTTTCTCGTTCCCGGCCTGCCCACCTCTCCGCTGGACAGGTTCATGGCACTTCCCTATCACCTGTACACCGCTGCAGCGCACGTTCCAGGAATGCCCAAGAGCGTTATGTGGGGAACGGCACTGGTGCTGCTCGCGGTCGTGCTCTCGTTCAACCTGATCGCCATAATCATCCGCCTGCGTGTGCGTCGAAGGAGATTCAGTTGATGAATGCGGATACATTCGCCCGGGATGAACGGCAGCCACACCTTAACGACACGAAGCTGCGCTCCACAGACGTCAGCCTCTTCTACGACAAGTTTCAGGCGCTTCGAAACATCAGCCTGGACATACCGGAACGGGCGGTCACCGCGATAATCGGGCCTTCCGGTTGCGGAAAATCCTCGTACCTGAGACTGTTCAATCGTATGAACGACCTGATTCCGGATGCCCGTATCGCAGGACGAGTAGAGTTGGATAACGTCGATATCTATCAGCGCGATGTCGACGTCGTCGATGTGCGGAAGCGAGTCGGAATGGTCTTCCAGCGACCGAATCCATTCCCGATGTCCGTATTCGAGAATGTGGCCTTCGGCCCGCGCCGACACGGCGTCCGCGACCACGCGGAGTTAGCATCGATCGTCGAGCGTAGCCTTCGTCAGGCTGCACTGTGGGACGAGGTGAAGGATAAGCTCGCACATCCCGGACTGGCGCTTTCCGGTGGACAGCAGCAGCGTCTCTGCATTGCACGCGTGCTCGCCGTCGAGCCCGAGGTCATCCTCATGGACGAGCCGTGCAGCGCGCTTGATCCAGTGGCAACACTGAAGATTGAGGATCTCATGCGCCAGCTGTGCAGCGAGTACACGATCATCATCGTCACCCACAACATGCAGCAGGCAGCCCGAGTGTCCGATGTGACTGCCTTCTTCATGATGGAAGAAGACAGGGCAGGCGTGCTTGTCGAAAGCGGGCCCACATCCAGCCTGTTCACCAATCCAAGAGAGAAGACTACCGAAGACTACATCACGGGAAGATTCGGCTAGAGTTCAAAGGAGCCACAGTCACCATGGAGATAAGAGCCGGCTATCACAGAAGCCTCAGGGATATCCAGGACGAAGTGCTCGTGCTGGGAAGCATGGTCGAGAAGGCCATCTCACACTCGGTCGATGCGCTCAAGGCACGGGATATCGCCACTGCAAGGCGGATTATCGATGACGACATTCACGTGAACCGAAAACGATTCACGATTGAGGAGAAGTGCATTCAACTCATCGCAACGCAGCAGCCAATGGCAGGCGATCTGCGCACTATTGTGTCCGTACTGAGCATCGTCACCGAGTTGGAGCGCATTGGTGATTACGCCGAGGGCATCGCTCGCGTCGTGATTATGATCGGTGATGAACCTCCGCTCAAACCGCTCATCGACATCCCGCGCATGGCGGAGAAGTCCACCCGCATGCTGCGCGAAAGCCTCGAGGCGTTCACCAATCGCGACGCTGACGCGGCTCGGCGAATCGCCGCACAGGACGACGAGATCGACAGCCTGTACGACCAGATATTCAGAGAGCTGCTGACCTTCATGATCGAGGACCCGCGTACCATCACCAGGGCCACGCGGCTCATCTGGGTTGCGCACAACCTGGAGCGCAGTGCCGACCGGGTGACGAATATCTGTGAGCGCGTCGTGTTTGCCATAACGGGGAGAATGGAAGAGACCAAACCGTCACGCAAGCAGTCGTGAGGCAGGGTGGCGACTACTGCTGTGTTGACGTCAGCGGAAGGGTGAACGTGAATCGTGACCCCCGACCCTCAATACTCTGGACCCAGATTCTGCCGCCGTGAAGATCGACTACGTGACGCGCAATCGCCAGTCCCAGTCCGGTCCCGCTGCTGCTACGTGACTTGTCAGTCTTGTAGAAGCGTTCGAAGATACGATCCAAGTCCTCTTCGGGAATCCCGATGCCGTTGTCCTCGACGGTCAGCAGTATCTCATCGCCGGACTGTTCGGCGCGGACAGACACCGCACCGCCTGCGGCCGTGAACTTGATGGCGTTGTGCAGGAGGTTCACCAGTACCTGTTCCAGACGTCGTTCATCTCCAAGTGGTTCGGGAAGGTCCTCAGCGACATCCAGTTCGAGCCTCAATTCCGAGCGAACCGCCTGCGCACTCAGACGCTCAATGGCTCGAGCTACGAGATCGGACACACGCACGGGCGTGCGTTCGAGCCTGGCCTGTCCGCTCTCGATCCGGGACAACTCGCCAAGTTCCTCGACCATCTGCGCAAGGCGGTCCACCTCCACCCCTATACGGGAAAGGTACTCGGCAAGAACCGCGGTATCGTCAAGTCCTCCATCGGATAACGTCTCGCACAGGAGCTTCAGCGTGGTGAGGGGCGTGCGCAGTTCGTGCGAGATGTTCGCCACGAAATCCCGGCGAACCTTCTCAAGGCGCCTCAGCTCGGTCCTGTCCTGAAACACAACCACGCAGCCGCCATCCGCCCCTGACGGCATCGCACTCACGCTCACGAAGCGACGGCCGGGCTCGGTCTCGATAAGCGCCCTTTGCTCTACACCCGAGGCAATGCACTCCTGCACCAACTGGTGGACCTCGTGATCCTGCGTCACCTCAATCAGGCTGTGCCCGATCACGCGCTGCTCTGACAGACGCAGCCGCTCAAGCTGCGACCTGTTCGCCAGCACGATGTTGCCCCTGGCATCGGTGACCAGAACTCCGTCGCCCACCCGCGACAGGATCGACAGGGCAGCGTCGCTATCTCTCTCGGCACCTGCAACACGATCGCGCAACCCCACCAAACGGTGCTGGAACGTGTCCAGGATGCGACGGTGCTCTTCAGAGAGGCGCGTCCGATCGGCACTAAGATACGCGTCATCATCGCCGTGCTCCAATGCGGACATCAGATATCGGGCACTTCGTCTGCAGCGACGAAGCCGGAACAGTGCGTAGACCGAAACCGCACCGGTTATGACCACAAGCACGACCAGTGCGAGAAACAGCAGCCAGTCACCCGATACGGTCACCGTGAACACCTCACTTCAGGCATCAGGCACGCCACAATCCCCTTGCAGCCAGGCTCTCATCGGAGGTATGAGGTCTGAACATCCCATCTTCAGGACTCCAGCTTGTAGCCCACGCCCCGAACTGTGCGAATGAGGGAGGGACGGCTCGCGTCAACCTCGATCTTCTGCCTGAGCCATCGTACATGGACATCCACCGTACGAGTATCCCCACCATAGTCATAACCCCACACCTTGTCGAGGAGGTGATCCCGGCTAAACGTGCGCCTCCGATTCTGTGCCAGATACACGAGAAGGTCGTACTCCTTCGGGCTGAGGTTCAGCTCCTCTCCCCCACGAGTCACCACATGACGCTCAGGTTCGATGATCAGGTCGCCTACCACGATCCCTGCGCTGCCGCCATCGACGGCTGCAGTAGAATCCACCTGCACGTAATCGGAACGCCTGAGCATCGCCTTCACACGAGCCAGCAGTTCACGAAGACCAAACGGCTTGGTAACGTAGTCATCAGCACCCATCTCGAGGCCGACAACCTTGTCGATTTCGTCGATTCTCGCCGTAAGCATGAGTATGGGCATACTCATTTCGTTACGAAGGATCCTGCAAACCTCAAGTCCGCTCAACTTAGGTAGCATTATGTCCAATATCATGAGGTCTGGCCTGCTGGAACGGGCGACCGCCAGCGCCTCCTCTCCATCGTGCGCAACCACGACCTCGTATCCTTCGCGCACGAGGTTGAACCGCAGCACATCCAGCAGGTTCGGGTCATCTTCAACGAGCGCGATCGTCCTGGCCATCTTCCCGTACTTCTCCGCGTATACTCAGACAGTATACGCTAGTCGCTTAGCAGCAAATGTCGGACCGCTGCGCGACGGATTTCACCCTCATTGTCTCCCCCGGGCGTCAGTGTGCCTGCTTGCCGCTGTGACCGGATTCAGATAGCATGTCACCGACAACCCCAGCACATACAGGGAGGAGCAACATGGACAAGAAGAAGAAGGGACTTCTGGACTTTCGCCAGATGAAGCAGGACGGGCAGAAGGTCACCTGGCTTACCGCGTACGACTCCCCAACCGCGTGTTTCGAGGAAGCAGCGGACATCGACATGATCCTCGTTGGGGACTCGATGGGCAACACGGTGTACGGGTACGCTTCGGGCACAATCCCGGTCACAATGGACATGTGCATCGTGCATTGCCAGGCAGTCCGCAGAGGCGCGCCAAACACGTTCATCGTGGGTGACATGCCGTTCGGGTCGTACCAGACGACGCCGGATGACGCGGTGAGGAACGCAGTACGGTTCTTCAAGGAGGCAGAGGTAGACTGCATCAAGCTCGAGGGAGGACGACGCGTGGCTCCCATGATCCGCGCTATCGTCGATGCCGGTATGGTCCTGTGCGGCCACATCGGACTGACCCCACAGAGCACGGGGCAGTTCGGCGGCTACAAGGCACAGGGACGAACTGCCGAGAGCGCGCTCGAGGTCATCAAAGATGCGCGAGCGGTACAGGATGCGGGCGCAGCCATGATCCTGCTCGAAGCCGTGACGCCTGAAGTGGGCGCGTTTATAACGAAGGATCTCGACATCCCGGTCTACAGCATCGGTGCGGGACCGCACTGCGACGGCCAGTTGCTCATCGTGAGTGATGTGCTGGGCATATGGGAGGCGTTCAAGCCAAAGTTCGTCCGCCGCTATGCCGAACTGGCTGACACCTCGGTGAAAGCGATCACCGAGTACGTGAATGACGTTCGCGAGGGCCGATTCCCCGAGGATACCCATTGCTACAAGATGATTGAAGGTGAAGCCCAGAGACTGGAAGACCTCGCAGGAAGCATCGACTGAACCCGCTCCAAGGAGAGGAGACATGACCCGAGAGGCAGCACAACCGTGGAAGACTGATAAGTGGTTTGTGAGCCCGTGGAACTTCGCCGAGGAAGTAACCGCGGGCTTCAATCCTCCCGCACACCTGAAGATTCACGATGTAACGTTGCGCGATGGCGAGCAGCAGGCGGGCATCGTGTTCACCCGGGACGAAAAGATCCGCATTGCCGAGAAACTTGCCGAAGCGGGCATTCACCGCATCGAAGCGGGAACGCCTGCCGTCTCCCCCAATGATGAGGCAGCCATCAAGGAGATCGTGCGGCGGAAGCTCGGGCCAGAGATCTTCGTGCTCAGCAGGTGTATGATCGACGACGTCAAGCGCGCCATCGACTGCGGTGTTGATGGGGTCACCATCGAGATTCCGTCATCCGAGCACCTCGTCGAACATTCGTACAAGTGGACGATGGAGAAAGCGACCGACCTGTCCATCAAGGCCACTCAGTTCGCGCATGAGCAGGGCCTGTACGTCTCCTTCTTCCCCGTTGACGCCACCCGTTCGAATATCGACTGGTTCCTCCAGCTCATAGAGCGCGTCGCCACCGAGGGGCACATGGATGCCCTCGGCCTGGTCGACACGTTCGGCGTGCTTTCACCACATGGGGCCTCCTACTACACACGAACAATGCGTGAGCACATCACCAAACCACTTGAAGTGCACTTCCACAACAACTTCGGGATGGCGGTGGCCAACACCATTATGTCCGTGCTCGAGGGAGGCGAGGTCATTCACTCCACCATCACCGGCATCGGCGAAGGCGGCGGCAACTGCCCCATGATCGAAGCCGTGATGGCGTTGCGCATACTCTACGGAGTAGATGCCGGCCTCAAGTACGAGATGCTCAACGAACTCTCGGACATGGTCACCACCCTCGCCGGACGAGGACCCAACCGCCCGTTCGTTGGCGAGGAGACGTACGACGTGGAGTCGGGCATGGTGGTGAGCTGGCACCGCAACAGCAGAGGCCAGTACCCCACCGAGACCGTTCCCATACTGCCGTCGCTGGTTGGACACCGCGACCCGCGTTACGTCATGGGCAAGAAGAGCGGCATTGACTCGGTCGCCATCTGGGCCGAGAAACTGCAGATCGACCTCGACAAGGATCAGGGCGCGGAGGTTTTGAAGCGTGTCAAACAGTACTCTCACGATGTGAAGCGACAGCTCACAGAGGAAGAGTTCAAGGAAATCGCCAACGCAGTGAAGTCCGGGGGCTAGACTATGCTGAAGATCGACCACGACCTGCTCGGCCGGCCGCTGCGCGTCGACGATCCGATCGAAGAACTGGGAATTAGTTCCTACGACAGATTACGTGACGCAGTGAAAGCCGGAGATACGGAGACGGCGCTCGAACTGATCGACTATGTGCAACTCGAGGGCAAGGGGTTGCATGACCTCTACTGCGACTGGGTATACGGCCTGCTCACGTGGATATCTGACAACTACGGTGAGGAACGTCTGCTCGATGTGCTGCAACACTCGAAACAGATGATCTCTGCCGTGTTCCTTGACCAGCTGAAGAACCTGAAGACGAAGAAGCAACTGGTACAGTGGTACACGGAGCAGATGCGCGCACACAGGTCCGGACCTGAAGAGCGGGGAGTGCTCACCGTCCGCGAGGAGGAGGACAGGTTCGTCATCTCATGCGACCCGTGCGGCGCTGGAGGACGGATGCGACGTGGCAGTCCGGTTGATGGCACGCCTCCACGAACCGAACCTCCATTCAATCTTGGAACCACGAAGAAGGCATATCCGTGGTCCTGGGGCAAAGAGAACGTCTCGTACTACTGTCTTCATTGCTCGGTGTGGCACGAGCATATGTCGATGAAGGCCACCGGTGTGCCTACACGACTGGTGGAAGAGTACGATCCGGACGACCCCGACAAGCCCTGCACCCTGCTCTTCTACAAGGATCCGGAGAAGATACCCGAGATGTACTACCGGCGAATCGGACTGGAAAAGCCGGCCACGCCGGGTACACCCGCACACGAACGCGAGCAATGACCCTGGCCACGACCCTGCACGGAGTTCCAACCATAGTGCCAGCACCCTGGAGGACTTATGACACGCACCCTGATCACAGGCGGCTTCGGATTCATCGGACGATACCTGACACAAATGCTCGTGCAGGATGGACAGGAGGTGGTCCTCTTCGACGTCGTCTCGAATGACGAATTCCTGCAGCGAGCGGGCGGCAATGTGTCGGCCATCAAGGGATCACTGGCCAACTGGGCCGAGGTCGCCGGCGCGATCGCTACGGTCAAACCGGATCAGGTCGTCCATTCAGGTGCGATGCTTCCCCCGGCGACCGAGACTATGCCGCAGGCAGCCTTCGAGGTGAACGTTACCGGCTCATACAACGTGCTTGAAGCTGCACGCCTGTTTGATGTCAGCCGCGTGATCTACGCAAGTAGCGTCGCCTCTTATGGCCCTGATGCCCCACGCGACGTGGTGCCTAACGATTTCGCGCAGCATCCCACCGGGATGTACGGGGTGAGCAAGGTATGCACCGAACGGCTCGGTGAGTACTACCATCGCCGATTTAATCTCGACTTCCGCGCGGTGCGCTTCCCGCCAATCTTCGGCCTCGGGCGCGCCGCGTCATCGGGCTGGACCGCTTTCACCTCAGTGGCTGTCGAAGAAGCCGCCATGGGCCGCCCTTTCGCCATGCGTGTGGCCCCGGAAACGGCGACCGGAGTGCTTTACATCCGTGATGCCGCCCACAGCCTTGCAGATATCGCAGCGGCAGACGACATGTCACTCACCCACCGCTGCTACAGCCTGCACGGCTTCGTCGTCACCGCAGGGCAGCTCGCGGACGCGATCAGACGCCAGGTGCCCGATGCAGACATCACCTTCGAGCCGGATGAGCAGATCACCGCATTTATCAAGTCCATACCGCAGAAGCTCGACGACAGCCTCGCCCGGGCGGACTGGGGTTGGCATCCGCGCTACGGCCTCGATGAGGCCGTAGCCGACTTCGTGAAGACCACCCGCGATTCATAAGACATCGCGGTATACGCAGGCACCACATACAGACTGATCGAACGGAGGATCCACGTGCAGATTCGCAACATCGAAGAGATACCATCGGTCCCCTACGGCCAGGGCGCTCAGAAACGCGTAGTATTCGGGCACAACGAGGGAGCCCCTACCTTCGCAATGCGCGTATTCGACGTGCCGCCGGGAGGCGGCAGCTCGGATCACGCCCACGATTTCGAGCACGAGGTGCTCATCCTCAAGGGAGAAGGGGTACTCAAGGGAGCCTGGGGTGATGCACCGTTCCGGGAGGGTACCGCGCTGTTCATCCCCGCCGATGAGCGACATCAGTTGGTTAATACAGGCAAGGACAACCTGCGGTTCATCTGCATGGTTCCGCTGCGCGGCGAGGACGCCTGCTGCCCGGCATAGCGTCACGTTTCCATTTTGGGCATGACAGGTGCGCAGACACTAGAATCACCTACCAGTGAGCGAAGCCGCCGAACGTACGCACGCGGCGGCTTTGCCATCCTCCTCAGCGGCACGGTTTCGTTCCTGGCGACCCTCGGCTCGTGATACCATGGAGCGACACTGCACGATGCGGCACAGCGTCGCAGACGACAGTGCCCGGTTGAGTCATGACGGTCCAACGACACTTCCTCGGGTGGGATGCACCTGTCGTTCACAAGGTGCGGGACTACCTCGTGCCAGAACCGCCCGATGGCCCGGTGGACCTGCGCGACACTGTCGTCCTCGTTCCCACGCAGCAGGCGGGCAGACGCCTCCGAGAGGCACTGACGCTGCTCTGCGCGAGGTACGGCACCTACCTGATTGCGCCGGCGCTCCGCACACCCGCACATCTTCTTGCCATCGATGGCAGCGCCTCGTCACCCATTGCAAGTCCGATGGATGTTGCGGCGGGCTGGGCACGTGTCCTCCTGGACATGGAACCATCGGAGTACTGCGGACTCCTACCCGCCTCCATACCCACGCGTGACTTCCGGTGGGCGCTGCGCACGGGAAGGATGCTCGAGTCTCTGCGCCGGACCCTCGCCGAACACGGCCACAGCATTCGATCGACGGTCCGTCAGTTTGAAGCTGAGATAGAGGAGCTCGACCGGTGGTTGGACATGGCACAACTCGAGCAGCGGGCTGTGGCACAGCTGGAACGATTGGGCCTGGCTGATCCCTGCAGCGAGATGCTGCGCCATGCCGAACAGCCGGCCATGCTGGAATTCGACCAGGTAGTACTGGCCTGCGTACCCGATCCAGCTCCGCTGTCGCTCACAGTTCTCGAACGCCTTTCGGCATCGACGGCAGTTGAGGTGCTCGTTCACGCCCCAGAGTCGATTGCAGATCGTTTCGACTCTTGGGGACGCCCGTTGGCCAAGACGTGGTCCACAGAGCGAGTGGAGTTCCCCGACGCAGGTGCAACTATCAGGCTCGCCAGTTCGCCGGCGGGTCAGGCACTGCTCGCAGTCGAGATACTGAATCAGCAGCAGTACGGGCCGGGGGACGCAGCACTTGGCGTTCCCGACAACGCGGTGGGCCCCTACCTCGAATCAGCTCTCGCCGATCACGGCGTCCCCGTGCACAACCCGGCAGGAGTGCCTCTATCACGACACCCCGTGTTCAGACTGCTGAGCGCATATCAGGAACTCTCGAGAGAAGGCTCATATGAATCACTGGGGAACTTCCTTCGACATCCCGATGTGCTGAACCACCTGGAACGAGCGCACGGCATAGGACCACGGTCGCTGCTCACGGAACTGGACGAGTTTCAGGGCACCCATCTGCCGGGAACGGTTCATGACATTCTCGACAGGCTCCGACACGTACAGGCAGAGACCCCGCCATGGCCGATACTCACGAGGGCTCTGTCCGTGGTCAACGAACTGGATGTCCAGGCAGAACCTGGATCCGCCGAGATGCTGTTTCGCACCGTGCTGCAGACCGTGTATTCCACGAGAGCACTGCGCCCTGAGGAACAGGCAGACAAGGAGTTCCGAGCGGTTGCCGACACAGTAGACGAAGCGTTACGAATGCTCTCCTCTGGCTGCATGCCAGAACTCAGACTCACGGCCCACGAATCAAGTGAGGTGATGCTGGAGTTGTTTTCAAGCGACACATACCCGCGGGAGAGACCACCCGGCGCCATCGACCTCGAAGGCTGGCTTGAGCTCGCGTGGAACGATGCGCCACTGCTCATACTCACGGGAATGAACGATGGCTCCGTCCCTCAGCGACCCGGCGACGAGGCATTCATACCGGAGTCTCTCAGGCGCACGCTGGGGCTGAGGAACGAGACCGACCGGCTCGCCCGCGACGTCTTCCTCACCCGCACCATGATTGAGTCGCGCCGGGAGTCCGGCAGGCTGTACGCAATTGCCGGCAAGTACGGCGCGGGCGGAGAGCCGCTTAAGCCTTCACGTATCCTGCTTAACTGCCATGACGAAGAACTGCCCCGGCGCGCACGCCGCCTGTTCGGCGATCCGGATGACGCACAGCCCAGCGTCCCCTCCAGCATCAGCTTTGCACTGAAGCCACACATTCCTCCAGCCGAGGACACGTCGCTGAAGCCACCAGCAAGGTTGAGTGTAACGTCGCTCCGTGACTACCTCTCGTGTCCATTCAGGTTCTACCTGAAACACGTGCTACGTATGGAGCCACTTACCGATACCAAGAGGGAATTGGACGCGCTCGACTTCGGCACGGTGGTACACGACGCTCTGGCAATGATGGCGTCCGAGCCGAGTCTGAGGTGCTCTGACGACCAGCGTCTGCTGCGTCGCTTCCTGAACGAACAGGTGGACAGATGGACTGCCGAACACCTCGGCGCGAGTTCGCCGCTGCATCTCGCACTGCAACTCGACGTGATACGTGACCGCCTCGCGGCTGCCGCCAGAGTACAGGCAGACCAGGCAAAGCTCGGATGGCAGATCATCCATTACGAGGAGCGCGTCGCAATGACCGTCGGGTCGGTTATCGTACGGGGAAGGATAGACCGGGTCGAGCGCCACCGCGAGTCGGGGGCACTCAGGGTCCTCGACTACAAGACGAGCGAGAATCCCGAGCCACCTGCGAGACAGCACCTGTCTGCGGACACAGAAGGCGCCCGCGAGTACTCCAGAGTGCAGGTCGAGGGCAAGACCAGGCGGTGGACTGACCTCCAGCTTCCCCTCTATGTCGCCATGCTGGCAAACCATGTGTCACACACTGGAAAGATCTCAGCCGGCTACTTCAACCTCCCCAGGGACACGGACGCGACGAAGATCGACACATGGGACGGACTGACCGAATCATTACTCCAGGGCGCGATGAACTGCGTGCGCGGCATTGTGGACGATATCGACAGCAATCGCTTCTGGCCACCGTCGGCCAGGGTAACGTTCGACGAGTTCGAGCCACTCTTTCCGGCAGAGGCATTACGCTGTGTCGATGGACAGGCATTCACAGCGTTCCTTGAGGAGTGGGGACGATGACGTCACAATCCCTTGGGCACCGGGCTATCACGGCCTCAGCGGGGTCGGGAAAGACATTCCAACTCGCGCACCGTTACCTGCGTCTTCTCGCAGGAGGCGCAAGTCCTGAGGAAATCGTCGCCCTGACATTCTCGAAGAAGGCTGCGGGAGAGATATTCGACTCAATCGTAACGTATCTCTCCGATGCCGCCTCGTCCTCAGATGCGGCGTCGGCGCTTAGTGCGCGACTCGACCTGCCGGAACTAACACAGGAAGATTGCACTGCCATGCTACGCACGCTGGTCGAGAACCTGCACCGTCTCCGGGTGGAGACGCTCGACAGCTTCACAGCGAGAATTCTGCGCCGCTTTCCCCTCGAACTGGGGATACCTCCAGGATTCACCCTGATGGAGACGGAGGGAGCAGCAGCAGCAGCGGTACAGCAGCGCATCATGAATGAAATCTTCCGGCGGGGAGCGAGCGACCGTGACTCCCAGCGTGACTTCCTGTCAGCATTCGAGCAGGCGAACCTCGGTCGCCGCAGCAAGCAGGTCGCAGAGAGCCTCACCGCGTTCATCACCCAGTACCAGACGCACATGCGCGCCATCCCGAACCCGCACCTTTGGGGACACAGGGAAGTAATATGGCCAAACGGCACGCCATGGCTCAACGATACGATCGACGTGCACCACGCAGCTTCGCAACTGACTCGCTTGCTGCACCACATGCATCTTTCTGATGACGCTGCGAGGAGGTGGGACTCGTTCATAGCTGCCGCATCACGCTACACCGTGAACTCCCCCTGGACTCAGGAGATCAAGTACCTGTTTGAGAAGCTGTGTCCGTGTCTGGATGACCTTCGCGCGGGGGCTGCCACCATCAAACTGAACCGTACACGTCTTGACCTGTGCGGCGATCTGGCACAGCACGTACTCACGCTGCTTACGAACCTTATCCGGACTGATATCGAGGCGGCACTGCAGAGAACTCAGGGCATACACCGGATGCTCACGGTCTACGACCATAAGTATGACGAGGCCATGCGACGGAACGGAATGATCAGTTTCATCGATGCACAGTACCT
>PWUO01000123.1 GCA_003562555.1 Dehalococcoidia bacterium | reverse complement strand
CCCTGATGGTGATACTGCCTACTGGCACGACGAGCAGGGAGTCCACCACGTGCCAAAGAGGTCCCTTAATGACCTCATCCTGGGTGTTCTCTAGGACGAACGCGAGGCGAGGAAACCCCGGTTTCCTCGCCTCGCGTTGATTACCCTCCAGGAGGCTCGTCTTTCATCAGGTGGTCGAGAGGTCGTAGCCGACAAGCTCGATGTCCACGTCCATTAGGTCGTCTCCGGAATGAAGTCGACGCCTGACCTCATCATCAAGCCTGTCCAGCATCTCTTCCAGGTCATGTCCCGTCGCGCTACAGCCCTGAACGATAGATACTGAACCGGTAATGCGGCCCTGCTCATCCAGGCCAACACCAATCGAATAACGGTGTACCACTGAGGATTTCCTCCTGACGCTCGATTCGATGCTCCCGCGTCCTCTATGTGAACGCAGCCGCGAAGGTATCCTCCCCGCATTCACCATGTCAAGAATCGAGGCCGATAATCGGAGAGGACTGCTCGGACCGGGTTTCAGGACCAGGAACAATTGGATGGCGATAAGGCCCGATTCGCGACATACAGTTGTCACAGACCTTCCGTACGTTTCAGGCGACTGATGGTACGAGGAGGTCAAATTGAACGCGATTGTCATCAGATACGTCGAAGGTTTGATAGTGGGAGATCCCACGCACATCGATGGCTTCACCGCTCTGCCGTTGTTTCACAACCACCCCTACGCGATATCCTATGCCGCCTTTCAGAGTGCGATGGAGGAGGGCACACTCAGCGTCCGGGAGATCAATACTACGGGCCGTGTAGGAGATATGTTGGCGTGCAATCCTTGGGACAGCCTGACTTTCGGGCTCGACGGGGAGGAACTCGTCGGCTCGACACAGAATCGCATACTCGACGCCACCGTGCTTCTCGAAGGTGACACTGAAACTGTGATTCCGGTCAGCTGCACGGAGCAAGGCCTCTGGGCGTACACCACGATCGGACTCGCACCATCCATTTCGCTCGCCCCGCCTCGGATACGGCAGATGGTCGGTGACGCACTCCCTCGGACAGAGTCGGGGCTTTCGGGCACACCAGGGCGACGTATGGAACTGTGTGGCCCAGCGCTGCAGAGAGAGGAGTAGATTCGACAACCGGGGCCATGAGTGACGCGGTCGTCGCCAGACTGACCGAATTCAACCAGGATATGGCCACACTGCCCTGTGAGACAGGGCAGTGTGGCCTGCTCGCGATGAACGACGGATTCGTCCTCGGATGTGATGTGATCTCGCGTCCGGATGGGTATGCCAGCCTTCATCGACGACTGCTTCGAAGCTGCATGATGGAGATCGAGTCATATCCCGGGCGAGTGAACACATCCTAACCTGCGGCTATCGCCCGGGACTTTCTTTCGTCTGTCCGCACCACATACGAACATCGCTTCAAGTCCATCGGGCTCGGCGATGACTATCGTTATGACGGATCAGGAATTGTGGGCTCCGCACTGGTACATTTTGATCAGGTGATACACATGGCTTTCTTCAGAGTGACTTCGCACGGGCGGCCATGCCGAAAACCCGAGCTCAGATATCCGCTGTCCCACGGGGACCCGGAACAGGGTGCGTTGTCGGGCGGCGAGCAGACCGAGCGTGGCGACTGATCCGTTCAGTTCCTTCCCCGAGTTGACAGGACGGGCATCTGCGGCTAGTCTGAGTATGAGAGCGTGAAGAGGGGGTGCCGAATGAAGGGAATCTCCCAGGAGGAGGCGGTCGCTCTCTGCGCGAAGGTGCGCGAGCAGAATCGTGCGACCCTTTCCTCGCCAACGCGGATGCTGTGCTGGCAATGCCAGCAGGATTCTGGCGGAGACGTGCTCGAGACATACATGACGAGAAAGCCAGGATTCCTCGGGTGCGACCTGGTGAACAAGCTGCGGGCCCGCTCAGAGCGCGCCCGCAGCCCGCGGATTGAGTAGTGCAGCGTATCCCTTAGGCTACCGTGTGGTTCGCGAGTTCTTCAAGTGCCAGCACCATTGCGGAATGATCCAGGTCGAGCCCGTCACGCGCCGCTACCGCATTGAACATCTCCTGAGCAAGCGCCGTGCTAGGGATGCTCATGTGGATGCTCCGCGCTGACTGCAGTGCAAGGTTCAGGTCCTTCTGGTGTAACCTGATGCGGAATCCGGGCTGGAACGTCCTCTTGATCATCCGCTCGCCATGCAGTTCCATGATGCGACTGCTGGCCAACCCGCCCATCAGCGCCTCGCGAACCTTGGCGGGATCGGCCCCCGCCTTCGCCGCAAACGTGAGAGCTTCCGCAGTCGCCGCGATAGTGACCGCCACAGCGATCTGATTGGCTACCTTGCACGTCTGCCCTGCGCCGTGCTCACCAATCAGCACGATATTCTTCCCCATCAGATCGAAGTAAGGCTTGACGCGTTCGAATACCTCCTGCTTACCTCCCACCATGATGGACAGTATCGCCTTCTCAGCCCCAACCTGCCCACCCGAAACGGGGGCATCGAGCATGTCAACTCCCATATCCGCCAGCCTCTTCGCGAACTCCTTGGTCGCAATAGGTGAGATGGAACTCATGTCGACCACAACCGCACCTGGCTTCACTCCCTCAGCAACGCCATCCTTGCCGAACAGCACGTCTTCCACATCAGGTGTGTCAGGCACCATTACGATGATGATGTCGGAGAGAGACGCCACATGCTTACCGTTCTCGCATGCAACTGCCCCTTTGGCCACAGTTTCCTTCACCGAGTTCTCATCTCGGTCGAACACGTGCACCGTGTTCCCCGCGGCCAGGAGGTGGCCCGACATGGGCCTGCCCATTATTCCCAGACCGATGAATCCGATTTGTGCCATCAAAGACCTCCTTGTACCCCTACAGGTACTTCGTCACCCAACTGAGGCTTTCCTCAGTCGTACCTGTCGGGTTGTACTCGCAACCTATCCACCCTTCGTACCCCATTTCATCGATTGACCGGAACAGGTTATCAAAGTTTATCTCCCCGGTTCCCGGTTCGTGCCGCCCGGGCACATCCGCCAGTTGCATATGACCGATTCTCGTCACATTCTGAGCCATGGTCCGCGTAAGGTTTCCCTCCATGATCTGCATGTGGTAGATGTCGTACTGCATGTACAGATTCGGATGATCGACCGCTTTGAGGAGGTCGAGCATGTGCCGTGTAGTGCTGAGGCAGAAGCCCGGCACATCCTGCGAGTTCAGAGCTTCAACGACCAGCGTAATGCCGGCCTTCCGTGCTTCTTCAGCCGCGTATCGGACGTTAGATGTGAGCGTCTCCATAGACTGCTCCGCCGACTGCGTCACCGGTGGAATCCCGGCCAGGCAGTTCAGCCGTGGACACCTTAGCGCTGCCGCGTACTCAAT
>PWUO01000251.1 GCA_003562555.1 Dehalococcoidia bacterium | reverse complement strand
CATGCCGACCTCCTCGTCTGTCTATATTGGTGACGTGCCATTTTATCATACCGCCACGTATGAGCCCGGCAGCGACGTTCGGATTGCATAATCGAAATGCCCATGTTACAGTCACGGATTGGACTAGACTGGCACATACGCGTGCTGTCTTAGGCGTCTTATTCGCTTCCAAATCTACGTTTCGGAGGGGCTACGTATGGCTGCTGACAAAGGCATGATGTCCATGATGGACGAGAAGAGGGTGTTCCCACCTCCCAAGGAGTTCAGTGAGAAGGCCCACATCAAGAGTTTCGAGGAGTACCAGAAGCTCTACGACAAATCACTTGCTGACAACGAGGGCTTCTGGGCGGAGCGCGCCGAACAGATCGACTGGTTTAAGAAGTGGGATAAGGTTCTCGTTGAAGACTTCGCCAATGCGAAGCATGAATGGTTCGTTGGCGGCAAGCTGAACGTGACCTACAACTGCATTGACCGGCATCTCACGACCTGGCGCAAGAACAAGGCTGCACTCATCTGGGAAGGAGAACCGGTAGATGAGCGCAAGACATACACCTACCAGGATCTCTACTATGAGGTGTGCCGCTTCGCCAACGTTCTGAAGAAGAACGGTGTGAAGAAGGGTGATCGGGTGTCGATCTACCTGCCGATGATTCCCGAGCTGCCAATCGCACTGCTTGCGTGCGCCCGAATAGGTGCTATTCATAGCGTGATCTTCGGTGGATTCAGTGCCGAGGCATTACGTGACCGCATTCAGGACTGTGATTCAGAGACCGTGATCTGCTGCGACGGCTACTATCGAAGCGGCAAGATCGTCGGGAGCAAGGCCAACGCCGATGCGGCAATGGCCGAGTGCCCTGGCGTCAAGCGCGCTTTCGTCGTGAAGCGGGCCGGTGGCGATGTCCCCATGGTTGAGGGACGCGATCTCTGGTGGCACGATGAGATGTCTGCCCCTGACATAACTGCCGAGTGTGAGCCGGAGTGGATGGATGCGGAAGACCCGCTGTTCATTCTTTACACCAGCGGAAGCACTGGCAAGCCCAAGGGAGTACTGCACACCACTGGCGGCTATCTCGTTTATGTGACACAGACGTTCAAGTGGGTGTTCGACTATCGTGATGAAGACACCTTCTGGTGCACCGCCGACATCGGCTGGGTGACCGGGCACAGCTACATCGTGTACGGTCCCTTGGCTTCGGGTGCAACCAGCCTCATGTTCGAGGGTGTCCCGACCTTCCCCAAGCCTGACCGCTTCTGGCAGATTGTTGAGAAGTACCATGTCAACATCTTCTACACCGCTCCAACCGCGTTGCGTGCGCTGATGCGCGAGGGTGATGACTGGGTAAACAAGCGTGACCTGTCATCTCTCCGCCTGCTTGGTTCTGTTGGTGAACCCATCAACCCCGAGGCGTGGATGTGGTACTACACCGTCGTCGGTAAGTCTCGCTGCCCGATCGTGGACACCTGGTGGCAGACGGAGACCGGCGGCATCCTCATTACGCCTCTTCCCGGCGCGATGCCGTTGAAGCCCGGCTCGGCATCATTCCCCTTCCCGGGAGTGGAACTTGCGATTCTACGTGAGGATGGCACCGAGGTAGGCACCAATGAGGGCGGCTACCTCGTCATCAAACGCCCATGGCCTGGTCTGATGCGAAGGGTGTATGGTGACCCCAACCGCTTCAGGGAAACCTACTTCGTACGCTTCCCCGGCGTTTACACTACTGGTGATGGCGCTCGACGTGATGATGATGGCTTCTACTGGCTAATGGGCCGCATCGACGACGTGATCAACGTGTCCGGTCACCGCATCGGCACCGCCGAGGTTGAGAGCGCGCTGGTGTCCCATCCCAAGGTTGCCGAGGCCGCGGTCGTTGGTATGCCGCACGAAATCAAGGGTCAGGGCATCTATGCCTACGTGACACTCAATGCGGGCGAACCGAAGAGCGACGAGCTTAAGAAGGAACTCGTGACGCACGTGCGTAAGGAGATTGGTCCTATCGCCGCGCCTGATGTCATCCAGTTCGCCGACGGACTGCCGAAGACCCGAAGCGGCAAGATCATGCGCCGCGTGCTGGTGAAGATCGCTGCCGGCGACGTCACGGAATTGGGCGACACGAGCACCCTCGCGGATCCGTCCGTTGTGGACGATCTCGTCAAGGGCAGCAAGTAAGCGATACGTCTGGATCTTCGTCTCGACGGCGGGTGCCTTGGTGCACCCGCCGTCGTTATTTCGGATGGCGCATAAATGAGGTTGCAACAGGACGGCCTGCGCGTGGCGCTGCGGTTATGGCGTGATTCACAGACTCCCACTTCTCCTTCGCGGCGCTGTTGATGCGGCTGATGTTGGAGTGAGTCGTGCACCTGGCGTGACGCGAGATTCGTAGCACTTGGCTGTAAGGCACGTCACTAAGGGCCTGACGTAAGTGGTGTTGTCGAGGCGCCCTGCGCCGAGTTGCGAAGCATCATCATGAGCAACGAGCGCCATTTCCCTCCGGTGCGGGTGGTGTTGATTCGCACCTGCTCGTTACCCACGCGCACCGCGGGACCTAGATTGAGCGACACGGGCAGCGAGGACATACGCTCCGGCAGCAGGACAATGTCGCTGCCCATGCGGGTGATGGATGTGATGCCCGCTTCCGCAGCGAGCACCCTGATCCGTGCGACGTACAGGAGTTCGTTCACCGGTTCCGGCAGAGGCCCGAACCGGTCCTTGAGTTCAACTTCCAGGGCGTCGATCTGCCCAACCGTTGCTGCATCACCGATCTTTTTATACAACGCGATTCGTGTTCCCTGTCCGGAGACATATGTGTCCGGGATATGAGCGGAGACGGGAAGGTCAAGCACCGGTGCCCTCTTCGTAGCCGGTGCGTATGCGGTTGTCGGGACATCTGATTGCAGCCTGCGTACCTCTTCCGCGAGTATCTGACAGTAGAGCTCGAAACCGATGGCGGCGATGTGCCCGCTTTGTCTGGTTCCCAGCAGGCTTCCGGTCCCGCGGATCTCGAGATCTCGCAGTGCGACCTCCAGCCCTGCGCCGAGTTCGTTGGCCTCGAATATCGTGCGAAGGCGCTTGTTCGCCTGCGGAGTCAGCTCATGGTGGCGCGGGAAGAAGAAGTAGGCGTGTGCCTGGTTCCTGCCCCTTCCCACGCGACCGCGTAGCTGGTACAGCTGAGTCAGGCCCAGGCGCTCGGCCTGACTGACTATGAGCGTGTTCGCGTTTGGTATGTCAAGGCCCAACTGTATGATGGTCGTCGCCACCAACACGTCGATGTCTTTCGCGGCAAATGCGGTCATCGTTCGTTCAAGCTCTGCCTCCGGCATGCGGCCGTGAGCCACCGCAAACCTGGCCTCAGGTACGAGCGTCCGAAGCTCATTG